>NZ_LKDX01000039.1:0-40266 GCF_001401795.1 Pseudoalteromonas sp. P1-26
CGACCTACGACTTACACGTAGAATTAAGAAACATCGCGCGAAATAAATTTCACGCCTACGTGAGCCTCAAACTCGCTAACTTTACTCTTCCCCTAGAAACTCGCTAACTTGTTGGGTTTTAATCTGATAGCTGACGGCTGAAAGCTGATGGCTCCTTTCTCTAGAAACTCGAAACTTTACTCTTTCCCCTAGAAACTCATTAATTTGTTGGGTTTCGCTCCGCTCTAACCAACCTACGATATTACTTACAACCCATTGTAAGAGGCTTGTTTGTCGTTACACTCGCTATATGCCACTGGCCGTCGATAAAACTCACCTTTGCGACATCACTTACAGCAAAGTCGCCAGGTACATTTAAACGCGTTAAGTTACTCGCTAGCTGCTGCTGGCAATATGGGCCGGTATCGCCATGCATTACAAGTACAGGCTTATTGGTGTGCTTTGCAAAATCGCTGATAGCATCTCGGTATATTTTAAATGCATCACAATTAGAGCGTTGTGATTCACTGCAAGCAGGTTTACTGGTCGGGTGGTAAATATCAGCCTGAAAACCAAATACATAGGCCTTAGCGTCTTGCTGAACAAGCGCTTGTTTTAACCAAGTTAAGTTGTACTTATCACGCTTGTCGGCGGCATCTAGTGCAGCGTTTTTATCACTTTTTAAAATTTGTGAGCGACCATTAAAAGTGCCCGGTATATGTAAGGTACGAAACTCAATACCATCAAACTGCCAGCGGGCATTTTCTAGCATTTCAGCTTGGGTTGCATAACCCTGAAGTTGCTGTGCTTTTTTTGTATAAGCATCGTCGAACATCAAGCCTTTAACAAAGCTTAGCCGTTCAAGCTCATCAAAGCGCACCGATAGCTTTTCTCGGTCGCAATCGGTCCATTCATTATCACCGGGGGTATAAATAAAAGGCTGTGTGGTCAACGACGTTAATAACGCTTTATTACTTTGCAAAAGTTTATTCGTGCAAGCAAGCGCTCCCGATTTCATGTCACCAAGATGCATTAAAAAGCCATGAGGTGTTGCTGCGATTGCCTTGGTAATTTTTCCGTCTTTGGCGAGATTGATTTCATCAATCGGGGTGTATGGCATATCGCCCATAACTAAAAAAGTATTTGTGGTCATTGCAAGTGCTAATGACATTGAACTAACAAACATACAACTTACACCTTTAAAATACGCATACCTTAAGCTCTCACAATGACAACTAAATGAAAACCAACTACGGAAGATTTTTTCTATCAATGTTAAACTGCCGCCAGCAAATTAAGTGAGCCCACAAATGACTTTAAGTACAACTTACAAATTAGATAAACCGTATTATTACGAATGCTTTGATGAGTCTTTACCTTATTCATCACAAGCTAAGCCTAAATATCCGCTATTGGTATTATTAATAACCTTAGGCTTGTTGGCTTTTTATCAATTAGATAATCATTATTTAGGCAGCTTTATGATTATGCTTGCCGTGGTTGAGTGCTTATCGTTTTACTACAAACGCCCATGGTGGGTCGCAAGACAAATGATGAGTCGTGCATCGGGTAGCGAAGTGACTGTCGTATTTGATGATGAAGGCGTTAAAGCCGAAAACCCGCATAAAAGCTACCAATTAAGCTGGCAACAAATTAGTGAGATTATTGAAACTGAGCGAGGTTATATTTTAAAGGCTCAGCGCGGTATGCAATATATTTCTAAACAAGCGCTAAATGATGAAATGACAGCAGAACTAAATAAAAGAGCCACTCAGTGAGTGGCTCTTAAAAATATCTGTCGCTGATTAAACGTTGCCCGGATTTGGGTTAGATTTCTCTGCTTGGATTCGCATGTAGATTTCTTCACGATGTACTGATACATCTTTAGGTGCATTTACACCAATGCGAACTTGATTTCCTTTAACACCAAGAACAGTAACTGTTACTTCGTCACCGATCATAAGGGTTTCACCTACTCTACGAGTTAGTATTAGCATTCTCTTGCTCCCATGTTCCAAAAAATTAAAAGATTCCGCGTCAAAAACATTCTAATGAAATATAGACTTAAAAGTAAGTAAAAACTCTAGATCTTATTCATTTTCAGTTAAAAAAACTTTGTGCAGCGCACGTACAGCCAGTTCTAAATACTTTTCGTCAATTAAAACTGATATCTTAATTTCTGATGTCGATACAAGCATCACTTTGATGTTTTCATCGGCAAGGGCATTAAAAAACAAACTTGCCACACCAGAGTGAGATTTCATCCCTACACCTACTGCAGACACCTTGGCAACATTGCTGATCCCTTTAATAGATTCTGCGCTGATACCATCTTGGTTACTGGTCAAAATTTCAAGCGCTTGCTCAAAATCATTCGTGTGCACAGTAAAAGCATAGTCTATTTTTTCAAAGTTATGATTAACTTGATTAATCATATCTATTTCGATGCCGAATTCTGCAAAAAGTTTCAAAATTTTTGCAAGGTTTTCCGTTCCTTGGTGCACACCATTAACGTAAATCAAACTTTCGTCACGATTAAAGGCGATACCCGACACAATGTTTGCTTGCACATCCGGCTCCTCAAAACTGATCAAGGTCCCTTGATCCGGGTTAAAACTCGATAACACTCTGAGCGGTATATTATATTTCCCTGCGGCTTCGACACTACGAATATGCAGAACCTTAGCACCAAGACTGGCCATTTCGAGCATTTCTTCAAAAGTGACATGGCTCATACGTCGCGCATTTGGCTCAATGCGCGGGTCGGTCGTGTATACCCCATCAACATCGGTGTAAATTTGACATTCATCGGCATTGATAGCGCCTGCAATCTCAACCGCAGAGGTATCTGTACCACCGCGCCCAAGCGTAGTGATATTGCCTTCGATATCACGGCCCTGAAAGCCCGCTATAATGGCAATTCGGTTATGCTCAAGTTCATGCTTAAGACGAGTCGCAGCAATCTCTTCAATACGCGCTTTACCAAACATGTTATCGGTGCGAATGTTGACCTGATCAGCAAGTAAGCTTACCGCTGAGTGACCACGTTTAATGATAGCCATTGCTAACAGAGAGACTGACACTTGCTCACCGGTAGTTAGCAATACATCAAGCTCACGAGCACTGGGTCGAGAATCGATTTGTTTAGCGAGTTCAATTAGACGGTTAGTTTCTCCCGACATCGCCGAGAGCACCACCACAACTTGATGGCCTTGTTGCTTGGTTTTTACAACAAGGTCGGCGACGGCCTCAATTCGCTCTATTGAGCCAACTGAGGTGCCACCGAATTTTTGGACGATAAGTGCCACTAGTAGTTAAGAACGCTCAGATAACCAACCAGTTACACTTTCTAAGGCTGCAGCTAGGTTCTCTGGCTTAGTACCACCTGCTTGCGCCATATCAGGACGACCACCGCCCTTACCGCCGACTTGTGCAGCCATGTGATTTACAAGCTCACCGGCTTTCACTTTACCTGTTAGGTCTTTAGTTACACCTGCAATTAGGCTTACTTTGTCGCCATTAGCTACGCCAAGGGCAATAACACCTGAACCAATCTTCGTTTTCAGGTCATCAACCATGCCACGAAGTGCTTTAGACTCAGTACCTGCAACATCAGCAACCAGTAGTTTAATACCGTTCACTTCAACAACAGAGTCAAGTAACGATGCACCAGCCGCACTTGCTAGCTTGTCGTTAAGCTGTGCAATTTGCTTCTCTAGGCCTTTTGATTTCTCAAGTAACGCAGTTACTTTTTCAAGTACTGTGCTGCTATCACCTTTAACTAGTGCTGCAACATCGTTTAGTTGTTGCTCTTGCTCACTTACATAAGCAACCGCTTCAGCACCCGTTACCGCTTCAATACGGCGGATACCGGCCGCGATACCGCTTTCTGATACGATTTTAAATAAACCGATATCACCTGCACGCTTAACGTGAGTACCACCACATAGCTCGATTGAGTAGTCACCAATGGTTACTACGCGAACTTCGTCGTCGTATTTTTCACCGAATAATGCCATTGCACCTTTTGCTTTAGCATCTTCGATAGCCATTAGCTCAGTTTCAAGAGCAAAGTTACGACGGATTTCATCGTTCACTGCGCGCTCGATTTGGCGTAATTCGTCTTTTGTTACCGCTTCAAAGTGAGAGAAGTCAAAACGTAAACGCTCAGGGTCAACAAGTGAACCTTTTTGATTTACGTGCTCACCTAAAATTTGACGTAACGTTTCATGTAAAATGTGTGTTGCAGTGTGGTTTTTCTTGATGCTATCACGACGTGCTGCATCAATTGTTGCCTCTGCTTTATCGTTTGTGCCAATACGGCCTTGTACACGACCATGGTGTGCAAATGCATTACCAAGCTTCGTGGTGTTAGTCACTACAAACTCACCGCCAGCAACTTTTAACACACCTGTGTCACCAACCTGACCACCTGATTCAGCATAAAATGGTGTGCGGTCTAAGATTGCGATACCTTCTTGACCATCTTCAAGTACAGAAACCGATTGACCTTCTAAGAAAAGCTCAACCACAGTACCTGTGTAATGTTCTGCATCGTAACCTTTAAAGTCTGTGTGTTTTTCAGACTTAAGTTGTTGGTTGTAATCAGCACCAAACTTACCAGCTTGCTGTGCTTGCTTACGCTGAACAGCCATACACTCTTGGAAGCCGTGCTCATCAATCGTCATAAAACGCTCACGCGCCACGTCTGCCGTTAAGTCTGCAGGGAAACCGTAAGTATCGTAAAGTTTGAATACTAAGTCACCTGGGATCACATCACCTTCGATGTCATTTAGGCTTTCTTCTAAAATAGCCAGACCACGCTCAAGTGTTTTACCAAATTGCTCTTCTTCAATACGCAGTACTTTTTCAATAATTTCTTGTTGCTTAGCAAGCTCTGGGTACGCTTGACCCATTTGCTCAATTAGTGCAGCAACTAGCTTGTAGAAGAATGCACCTTTCGCGCCTAGCTTGTTACCATGACGAACGGCACGACGAATAATACGACGTAGTACATAACCACGGCCTTCGTTTGATGGCATAACGCCGTCAGATACTAAGAACGCACACGAACGAATGTGGTCTGCCACAACGCGTAACGATTTATCATCTAAATCTTGTGCGTTTGTTACTTTAGCCGCAGCAGCAATAAGAGCTTGGAATAAATCGATTTCGTAGTTTGAGTGCACGCCTTGTAAAATTGCAGAGATACGCTCAAGACCCATACCTGTATCAACAGACTGCTTAGGAAGCGGCTCCATTGTACCGTCGGCATGGCGGTTATACTGCATAAATACTAGGTTCCAGATCTCGATGAAACGGTCACCGTCTTCTTCAGGTGAACCTGGAGGACCACCCCAAATTTCTTCACCGTGATCGTAAAAGATTTCAGAACATGGACCACAAGGACCTGTATCACCCATTGACCAGAAGTTATCGCTGGTTGCAATGCGAATAATACGGTCTTCACTTAGACCCACTTCTTTATGCCAAATGTTGAAGGCTTCTTCATCATCGTGGTAAATGGTAACAAGTAGCTTTTCTTGAGGCAGTTTTACAACATCAGTTAAAAACTCCCAAGCAAACTTGATTGCGTCTTGCTTGAAGTAATCGCCAAAGCTGAAGTTACCTAACATTTCGAAGAATGTATGGTGACGTGCAGTGTAACCTACGTTTTCAAGGTCGTTATGTTTACCACCGGCACGCACACAACGTTGTGAGCTGGTTGCACGTGAATAAGGGCGGCTTTCCGCACCTAAAAATACATCTTTAAATTGCACCATACCGGCGTTATTGAATAATAACGTGGCATCGTTACCCGGGATCAGCGAGCTTGAAGGAACAATTTGGTGTTGTTTAGAGGCAAAAAAGTCTAAGAACTGTTGCCTGATCTGTGCGGTAGTCATATGCTGCATGTGAAAATCTCACCCGTTTATTGCTGTGCTTGCATTGCAAAATCAATTTGTTCGTAATTAAAGCCTCGATACATCAAGTAGCGTACACGTTTCGCTCTTTCTTTCTGGTCGAGTTCTTTACCTGAATTTGAAAACTTCTTTAAATATGCGTCCTTTGCGAGTTCGAACCAATCGACTTCGAACTCCTCGAGCGTCTTATCTAATAGTGCTCGGTCTATCCCTTTTGCCATTGCTTCGCTCTGAATGCGTTTTACACCATGATACTTAGCTAAATGGCGGCGTACAAACCCTTCGCAATAGCGCTGTTCGTTAATAAAGTTGTGTGATTCACACCAATCTAACAAGCGCTCTGTGAACTCGGGCGTCGCCTCTTTTTGCTGTAACTTTCGCGTTAAATCCCGACGCGAATAATCTTGTCGAGACAATAACCAAAGTACGTAATTTTTTAACTTTTGTTCTTTATCATCCATTACGCGTCAAAGCGTCCTGATTGTGAGGGCGCTTCAGGTGCTTTTGTTTGGTCATCACCTTTTGGTACAACTGGCATAAAAATGGCCTGAAAAGACACGAAGAAGCTAATGTAACAAATTGGCATTAAAACCAATAGTGGAATAAACGATAAAGGAATACAGATCACCATTAAAACGGCGCAAATTAGGCCATAAACACTCAATGGTGCCATATTATGGTAAAACACCATGAATGAGGTTTTTAAAACCTGAAACATATTGCTTTGTTTTTGAAAATAAACCAAAGGCACTGCATAGGCAAAAGCGGTTAAATACACACAGATCGCCACTAAGAATACCGCAACTTGTCCCATTGAAATGGTTGCCAATAAATCTGCAATATGTGATTGGTTTTGTGGATCAAAAGTCTGACTCGAAATAACTGCGTAGGCATCTGCAAAAATGAAATTAGACAGTAAGGCCAATAAAATACCTGCCGCCATCTGATACACAGCCACACGCACTAAACCTATACGGTTCCCCTTATTACTAAAGGGTTTAAAAATATCAGCTTGGCTGACAGTCCCGCCTTGCTGCTTTGTTAACACAGCTTGATAAAAACCCGCCATCAAAAATGGCGTCACAAACGCACCAACAACTTGCAGTAAAGGTAGTAGCAATGCCAAAAAGCTAATTATCACGATTAGCAGATGCATTAAAATAAAAGTCAAAGGTTGCAGCTTAAAGATTTCCCATCCAGCTTTAAACCATTTAACGCCCGCATCAGCTTTAAAAATACGTACTTCGATCGACATAGTTTCTCATTCAATAACGACAAAACGCACCGAGTATAACTGGGTGCGCTACTTGTTTATAGTCACCTGTAGTGAAATTTACTCAGGCTTTTTAATTTTTTTAATATCAAGCATGTGCGAACCATGTTTGATTTTCGTTTCGAGGTAAGCTCGGTTACCTACCACACCCGCCTTAATGTGCGCATGAGTGCCAACCACTGAATCAACTTCAATCCCTGCATCACGCAGTGCTTTAAGCTTATTTGGGTTATTAGTCATTAGCTTAACGTGCTTTTGATTGAGTGCTTCAAGCATTAATACCGCGTCTGAAAAGTCACGTAAATCATCAGCAAAGCCCAAGTGGTTATTCGCTTCGTACGTATTCATACCTTGCGACTGTAATACGTAAGCATCAATTTTATTGTATAAACCAATGCCACGGCCCTCTTGGCGTAAATACAGTAAAATACCGCCTTGTTGGTGCATCATCTCGATACACTCATTTAATTGCTCACCACAATCACAACGTGATGAATGGAATACATCGCCCGTTAAACACTCTGAATGCATACGAATTAAAGGGACATCTTGCTCTGTGTCAGCTTGATTAAACACTAAAGCAACATGTTCTTGGCCATCATTTAAGCCACTGAAAGATACGATTTCTGCAGGGATATCACTGTTTTTGCCAACATTCAGCTGGACTCTTGCTCTTACTTGCGCCACGACAAATCCAAATTAAAAAATAAATGCGATACTGCAAATGTGATTACAACAGCTTGAAGGTTGTAAGGATGCAACATACGACGAGTGATAACTAATATTGAGGCAGTTACCAGCAATTCAAGTATTATACACTCAAACCACCCCAAGATACGAGCTTTGCGCCTCGCTTTAGTGGCGCTAAAAAAACACCTTAAAAGCTCTACTTTTTAGAGTTAGGCCTTTGAAATAAAATAAATTAATAAATAAACCTTTGTAGATATTCGAAAAAATAGATTAGTTTAATCTCAATAAACCGCTAAGCCTTTATCAACCACCTATCAAAATAATAAAAATAACAGTGTTATGATGAGTGTCAGCGCTGATTAATAACGCACTAAAAGCGCTAGATAAACAATTATGAAGAATAACCAAAAAGTGATGCTTGAAGCTTAAACTGCTCTGCTAACTCATCAATTATAACCCTTTGACTAAGCTTTAAATATCTTGAGCGTGGCCAAACAACATTAATTGGCATAACCGCACCTGAAAAGGTATCTAAAACACTAGTTAGTCTATTACTATCTAGCTGCTCTTGAATAAGCCATGTAGGTAATTGTGCAACACCTAAACCATTAAGTGCGGCATCAAGCATCGCATCTCCATCACTGAGCATATATCTGGCATTGATTAGCTGGTTAAATGACTGCTTTTTACTATCTTTGAACAACCATGTTGGCTGCGAAGAGCGCTTACTGCCAATAATACAATCATGAGTGAGCAAATCCGCTGGAGTGTCTGGCACACCATGCTGGTCAAAATAATCTTGACTACCACACACTGTTAGTTTTTGATAACCCAACAATTTTGCTACCAGATCGGCATCATCTTCTAATGTGCCGATACGTACCACCAAATCAACATTTTCATTTATTAAATTTATACGACTTTCACTAAAGTGAACCGCAAGCTCTAGTTTAGGATACTTATTTGCTAGTTTAGAAAGTATTGGCATTACATACTTACGGCCGAATGCCGCAGGTAAGTGAAGCTTTACTTGCCCTGAAACATTATGGCTACCGGCAGTGACAGCTTGCTCTAGGCTATCTATTTCAGCCAGTATTTTTACCCAGCCTTCAAAATAATGCTGCCCTTCTGGGGTTGCCATAATTTTACGAGTTGTTCGATGCAGTAGCTTTGTACCTAACTTACTTTCAAGCCTAGTAACAGTTTTGCCAACAGCGGAGCCTGTTAAACCTAACCGATTACCAGCTGCTGTGAATGTACCCATGCGTAGTGTTTCAACAAACTCTCGAATACCAAAGAAAGGGCTATCTTCTGGTTTCATTATGGAATCTCAGGACAGAATAAATGGAATATTAGCTAGGTTATCATTTAAAAAGAAGATAATAAAATAGTGTTCACTTATTCAGCAATAGAGAAACATGATGAGCGAACGCAAACTTCTCGATTTACTCGAAAAAGAAGAGATCCGAACTCTTCGCTTAAACTACAGCCAACTTTTAGACTCTGGCCAAATTCATAAAATGGAAGAAGTATTTACTAGCAACGCACGAGTCGAAGTAACAGTGGGGGAAATGAATGGAATTGAACAGATAAAGCAAGGATTAAAAAATGCTTATGATGAATTCGATACCCACAATAGAAAGCACTTCCCTTTTGTTCATGCCGTAATGAACCATCAAATAGTACTAACAGATAAAACGACAGCACAGGGTGAGTGCTATCTAATTGACTTTGTTACAAGTAGGGAGCAAAGCGAATCTCCGCTTTTATTAGTGGGCCGATACTTAGATCGCTATGAAAAAATCGACGGTCAATGGCGCATTAGCCACTCTAAACTTGATGTTGTCTGGCCAGCGAATTCGGGAGTTCAGTAACATGAATAATCTACCAACTAGCTTTACAAATGTATTTGCCGACAACAAATTAACGCTGGGATTGCTCACTCCCCTTGAAGCTTACCCTAGCAGCCCTTTCCCTACCCTCAATGCTGATATAGCAACGGCTAAGCAGGCTGAACAAGCAGGTATTGCCAGTATTTGGTTTAGGGATGTGCCTTTTTATGATCCTAATTTTGGTGATGCTGCACAGATGCTTGATCCATTCACTTACGCAGGTTTCATTGCTGCGCATACAAATACAATTACTTTAGGCACCGCAGGGGCTGTTTTACCATTACGCGATCCTATCATGGTTGCCAAACAAGCAGCTTCAGTAGATCATCTAAGTAATGGTCGTTTTGTGTTAGGAGTTTCAACCGGAGATAGGCCAGTTGAATACCCGGCTTTTGGTGTCGATTTTAACGCGCGTGCTGAGCGCTACAGAGAGTCAGTTGAAATTATCAAAACATTACACCAACAAAGCTTTCCTAAACACATTAGCCAATATTACGGCGAGCTTGATGGTTCACTTGACCTTTATCCAAAACCAGTAAACCAACAGATACCCGTTATGGCCGTTGGTCGTTCTAGGCAATCATTTGAGTGGTTGGCTAATAATGTTAATGCTTGGATTTGGGCTGTTGATAATGAACAAGCCATCAGTGAAATCATTAACAACCTATCAATTGCAAGCAATAGCAACACAAGCCCACATTACGGCTATGCGACATTTTTTGATTTAGATAAAAACCCAGATGCCCCGTATCAGCGTTTTTATAACGTTGTACGAATTGGTCGAAATGCCCTTATTGAGCGACTGTTAAAACACAGAGAGCTTGGCGTAAAACACATTGCACTAAACTTAAAACCTTCTCGAAGGGATGCCCAAGATGTAATTGATGAATTGGGTAGCTTTGTTATTCCCGCTCTTGAAAAAGAGCAAAGAGAGCCTGCTGTATGAGTACTCAAGAACAGCTCGAAAACTTAATATCTCAGTTTAAAGATAGCTGGTTACGCTCGGATAAGCACTCGTTAGCAAAGCTGTTTAGCTCTGATATCGTTTTCATAAGTCAGCACCATGGCTCTATAAATGGGCAAAAGCATGTATCAACAACCTTGAGTGAAGATTTCAAAAACTATGCAACGAATGCTGAATTTACAAGTACGTTTACTGCACACCAAAAGGATTTTGCTGCAGCAAGCAGCTACGCTTATGTAGATATAAATCATGGGAAAAAACGTTTTTTATGTGGTTGTACATTTATTTTTCATTTCGTTTATGAAGACCAGCAATGGCTTATTAACCACATTAAATTTCAGGTTAACTGGAATAAAGGACAGCAATCCTTGCTTCCTAACTGGAACATGCTTCCTGGAGTTCAGGGGTGGCAGCTAGTTGATGGCGAACCAACAATTGTGAGTGAATTACACTCTCCATGGGCATTAATTCGTAAGTTTAAAGCTGCAGAGCCAAAGCAAGCTCTCATTGATCTCTATAACAAGTATGCATTTGCTGTTGATAATTGTGATATTAATTTACTTATTGATTGCTACAGCCAAGATATACATGGCAGCTTTCCTCCTTTAGGTGATTTATCTGGTAGAGAAAGTGTTATAGGGAATTTAAAAAACTTTAGACTGCTTGCGCCATTTTGGCAGCACTTTGCAGAGTTGGTCAAAATGGAGGTTAGCCAAGATAAAAAAGCAGCTCGATTTATCATTGCCCGAATCATTCCCGAAAACCCCGTGAATGATAGCAATCAAAAAACCTATGCAGCTCACTATCAGTTAGCAGCAAGATTAGAGTCAGATAACTGTTGGCGACTTTACGAATCGCATTACATACCGGGTTGGTTTGATGAACAGAATTTGCCTGAGTTTATAATCTAACAATAAAGCGCTCAATGTGAGCGCTTTTTCATAAGTACCTGCGACCTGTTAAGCTTAATCACTGTTTTTGCTTAAATTAAAAACAGTGATACATTTAAAAATTACTAGATACCTTGTACCTCATGATGATAATGATTATCATCAACAAGTGTTAATCCCCTCTTATCTGGGCAAAATAATAAGGAATATTATGAAAAAGAGCTCACTTGCCTTATGTGTTGCATTACTATTTAGTCAGCAAGGCATTGCCAATGAAACGACCACCCAAGAATTTAACGACACCTACCGCGCTTATGTCGCTGCTGTAGAAAATAAGCAAGACAGTAGTGAGCTTGCCAAAAAAGCGTTTGAGCTTGGCAAAGGAATTTATGGTGAAAGTGCCGACAACACCGCCAATCTTGCTATTAACTATGCAAACAGCCTTGCTAAAAGCGAACAAGAACAACGCTTTGAGTTATATCGCACAGCCTACGAAATACTTGAAAAAAACCACGGCAAGCTAAGTGTGCAAGTGTATGACTCATTAATCGGCATGGCAGAATCAACTCCCTCAGCAAAGCGCGCTGATACATATCTTGATGATGTCATTGCTATTGCTGAAAAACAAAACTCAGACAAGCTTGTTGCTGATGCAAAAATGACCGCCGCTCGTATCCTTGCTTATAAAGGCACTGGCGAGCGCTATTACACAGCGAAGGAATATCTTGAAGAAGCCGATAAGTACTACCAAGAAAACTTACCAAATAACGCTGTCGATCGTATTAGCGCTGACTTTTTAGTTGCCGCATTCGCAGAAAACCAACGTAAATACAGCACCGCCATTGAGCGATTGAATCACGTAGTTAGCGTATTTGATCAAGAGCTAGACTTTGATCATCAAACCGAATTAAACGCCCATTCGAAGTTGGTTCACTTATACGAAAAAACAGGTAAAAGCGACGAAGCAACCAAACATTGCTTAGCGATTGCGAAAATGGTGCCTTGGAAAGAAAGCCAAGAACAAGAGCCGTTGTACCGTGTGCCACCGAAATATCCAATGTCAAAAGCACAACGTATGGAAGACGGCATTGTCGTGATGGAATTTGAAGTAACCCCGTCAGGCTTTGTAGACAATATAACTGTGGTTGACTCTGAAGGTGGTACTGCATTTGAAAGAGAAGCAGTAAAAGCAATGAAAAAATGGCGTTATGCGCCTAAGTTTGAAAATGGTCAAGCCATTGCTGCAACTTCTCGGGTGCAATTAGACTTTAAAATAAAAAGATAAATAACAGGGTCGCAATGCGACCCTTTTTATAGCTTTTTATAGCTTTTTATAGCTTTTTATAGCTTTTTAAGCAGGTTATCGGCTGCGTCCTCAATTAAATCGAGTACTTTTTCAAAGCCTTGATCGCCACCATAATAGGGATCTGGGATCTCACTCTCCCCTGCATCACCATGACTTAAAAACAGCGACAGCTTATATTGTAAGTGCTCTGGACACTGGGCTTGTAAATCAGCAAGATTTTGCTTGTCGGCTGCGAGAATTAAGTCAAACTCATGAAAATCAGCTTGAGTCACAGGTCGTGAATAGATGCCTTTAAAACTATAACCGCGCTTTTCGGCTGCTGCTTTTGAACGTGAATCAGGTGGATTACCTTGGTGGTAACCAATGGTGCCAGCAGAATCAACTATAACATTGACACCCAGCGCCTTGGCACGACTACGAAGTACCGCTTCTGCAGTAGGTGAACGACAAATATTGCCTAAGCAAACAATCAAAACCTTTTTCATTATTCGTCCTTAAAATTGCTTTAAGATTGACTCATCATAACGTTCTGCATCAAGCGAGAGGTTGTATTTATCTGCAACACTATCAAGCTCTGCCTGCTTAATTGCCAACTCATCCATGGTAATAGTGTTGTCATCAAGCTGCCATAACAAACGTGATCCCGCATAGCTGTATTGAATTGCTAATAAAGCATCTGCATTGCCCTCACGCCCTGCTGCTTTTAACTTTGGCATTTTACGGGTGATTTTATTCAGCGCTTTTTTAAGCTCCCACACATAGACTATTTCAGTCATGTAATCATGATTGCGGTATTTATTAAGCACAAAACCCACCAGCAAACTACACACAACAACACCTAATAGGTTCCAATGAAAATGGCTACCGCTTGGGTCAGGAAATAACGCTATTAACGTTTGTGAAATGGCTAAACTGCCAACGGCTAAAGCAATTACACAAGCAATAATTACTTGGTTTAAATGTTTACGGTAACGGGCTTTATCTATTTGAATAAGTTTCATAACAACCTAAAAAACTTGTGAAAAATAAAAAGTGAAAAAAATTTCACCCCTTTTTTATTTGCCAGCCGTTTTAGCTATGAAAGCAATTATCCAAAGAGGAACGGCTATGCATACTTTACCACTAAACTCAGCAAGCTTGAATAACAGCAATGCTGCTTTAAAGACAACCGCAGCAATTCTTGGCGGCGGTGTCATGACCTTTGCAGCATTTGCATTTATGCAGTACTTAATTTCTGCTGAGCAAAGAGCCGATGTTAAAACAGGCCCAGATATCACGGTTGAAATTTATGAAGTACCGGAAGACTCAAAAGTGCAAGTAAAGCAAACACTGCCGCCACCGCCAGTTGCTAAAATGCCACCAAAAGTACCACCGCGCCCAACCATTGATACGACCGACACTGTTGTAGTAGCTGATTTAACACCAACAATGACATTCGATAACATTGGCGACACGCTTAGCAAAAGCATTAACCAACCAACAGGAGATGCGACACCAATTGTGCGTATAAACCCTAAGTACCCTCCAGTAGCAGCTCGTGATGGCATTGAAGGTTGGGTACAAATTAGCTTTAGCATTTCACCGACTGGCGAAGTGATTGACCCTGTTATTATTGATGCCGAGCCTAAACGGGTATTTGACCGTGAAGCAATTCGTGCAATTAAACGTTGGAAATATCGCCCTAAAGTAGTTGAAGGTGTGGCACAATTACAAACAAACCAAAGCGTTCAACTTGATTTTAAAATAGATGGATAACTGCCTATGCTAATGAGCATCAAGACATGGTTATTTGACAAGCCAAACACAGATTGTTTGGCGCAGTATGCCAAAACGGGCGACAACCGTTACCTTAACCAACTCGTTGCTCAATACGGGAACGATCTTTATCACTACCTAGTTACACAAAGTGATAAGGATCTTGCCCTCGATATATGCCAACAAACCTGGTTAAAAGTTATTGATAAACGCGACTTTTACAATGATCAAAACAACCCAAAAGCGTGGCTTTTTCGGTTAGCACGTAATTTATTAATTGATGAATTTCGTAAGCAGCAAAAGTTCGTTGAATTAGAAGACAACCAACTATTTTCTGAATCTCAGGATGCAAGTTATCACTACGACTATGAAGCCTTTGATAAAGCACTCATGGGGCTTAGCTTTGTACAACGTGAAGCGCTGACCTTACAACAAGAAGGCTTTAGTCTCGAAGATATTGTTGCTATCACCCAAAGTAACCCAGAGACCATTAAAACTCGGCTGCGATATGCCCGTCAAAACCTGAAACAACAACTAGGAGGCCATCATGAAGCGTAACGACGAGCAATTCGATGCTGATTTAAAAGCACATTTTCAAAAACGTAAGGCAGAGCACAGCTTAAGCAGCGACGAGCTTTCACACATGCAAAAGCCACAGTCGGCAACGCCAAGGCCACAGCGCTTTTTAGGCCTGCAAATGACCGGAGTTTTTGCTGCTTTAGCGATTCTTGGTTTTGTCATGCTGCAATACAACAACCGTGAATTAACCCATGTTTACGCCGTGGATTTATCAGATTATCAATGGCTTGAGGTACACGAACTCGATGCCAAAGGCAGCTATGTGAGTAATCTTAAACAACAAAAACAAAACCTAGATGCGAACTACCAGCAAGCATTAACCAATCACAAAGCCCGCACCAGCTTCACCGGCCGTCTAGTCAGTGTTGATAACGACTGGTATATCGCCGACTGCGAGCAAAATGTCATAGTACAAATTAAACAATCACTCCTTGAAGAACTACAAAAACACGGCACCCTAGATACTCATATTCACCAAGGTGACCTACTCGCCCTAGACCAAAACAAGCAAGGCCAAATCATTGCACTCAAACAGCTGACTCATGAGGCGAAAAAGTGTAAAGCTTGAAAGCAGCGGTCAGCTCTCAGCCGTCAGCTATCAGATTTAAAACAAGTTAGCGAGTTACAAGGGGAAAGAGTAAAGGAGTACCGTAGGCGTGAAATTTATTTCGCGCGATGGTTCAACGAGCCATCAGCTATCAGATTTAAAACAAGTTAGCGGGCTACAAGAGTAAAGTCGCAGGTTTTTAAGTAGCAGCGGGTTTACCCCGCGTAGGCGTGAAATTTATTTCACGCGATGGTTCAACGAGACATCAGCTCTCAGCCGTCAGCTCTCAGATTTAAAACAAGTTAGCGAGTTACAAGAGTAAAGTCGCAAGTTTTTAGGTAGCAGCGGGGTTACCCCGCGTAGGCGTGAAATTTATTTCGCGCGATGGTTTCCACGAGATTTCAAACTGACGGCTGACGGCTGACGGCTGACGGCTGACGGCTGACGGCAATACTCCGCTCTTTACCTCGCTTTTCCTACCAATAATCGCACATTGATCTAATGTTAATAACAATTTAATGCTGAACCAGCTAGGCTAATAACATCGTGTTTAAATATTATGGAGTTACCATGAAAAGGTCTTTGTTTAACAGTTTAATCATTGCCTCAATTAGCTTATCAAGCTTGCAAGCGTGTGCTCAGCCGGAGCAAAAGATTCCTCTGGATGCCAGCGCTAATAACTACAAACTAGAATTAGTAAGCGAAGGTATTCAAATTCCTTGGGGTATGGCTTGGCTTAACGAGCGTGACTTACTCGTTACTGATCGACGTGGCGAGCTTAGATTGATTCGTGATGGCAAACTCGTTGAGCAAGCAGTTAAAGGCACACCTAAAGTACATGATGAAGGTCAAGGGGGTTTATTAGATATAGAGCTTGATCCGAACTTTGCCGACAATGGCTGGATTTATTTTTCGTACTCGGGCTATGAGGGCGATGGTGAGGGCTATAACACCTCGATTATGCGTGCCCGCTTTAAAGATATGGCTCTTGTCGATCAACAATTATTGTTTGATGGCGAGCCAAATATTAAAACAACAAAACACTATGGTTCGCGTATTGAGTTCGACAAACAAGGTTACTTGTACTTCTCTATTGGCGACCGTGGCAAAAGAGACGTTCACCCACAAAGTCTAGACTATGATGCGGGCAAAATTCACCGTATCAATAGCGATGGCTCTATCCCTAAATCAAACCCGTTTTATAACCATAAAACAACTCACAAAAGTATTTATTCGTATGGACACCGTAACCCACAAGGTATGGCAATGCACCCTGAGACGGGAGTTATTTGGAGCCATGAACATGGCCCTCGTGGCGGCGATGAAATCAACATAGTTAAAGCAGGTGCAAACTATGGTTGGCCTGAGATCACTTATGGGATCAACTACATTGGTACGAAAATTACCGACGAAACTAGTCGCGAAGGAATGGAACAACCTGATTGGTATTGGGTGCCTTCAATTGCCCCTTCTGGGATGGAATTTATCACCAGCGATAAATACCCACAGTGGCAAGGCCAAATTGCCGTAGGTTCGATGAAGTTTGGCCACCTTGTTTTGGTAAAACTTGATGGTGACAAAGTAACAGGCCACAGCAAAGTATTTGAAGGTGTAGGTCGCGTCCGTAGCCTAGCCACACACCCTAATGGTGACCTATATCTAGGTGTTGATGGTGTCGGTGTTTATAAGGTTGTACCGAAATCGTAGGTTGGGTAGAGCGAAGCGAAACCCAACAAGTTAGCGAGTTACAAGGGGAAAGAGTAAAGGAATACCGTAGGCGTGAAATTTATTTCCGCGATGGTTCAACGAGCCATAAGCTTTCAGCCGTCAGCTATCAGATTTAAAACAAGTTAGCGAGTTATAAGGGGAAAGAGTAAAGGAATACCTTAGACGTGAAATTTATTTCGCGCGATGGTTTCCACGAGATTCCAGACTGACGGCTGACGGCTGACGGCTGACGGCTGACGGCTATCAAACTTGAATATGCGAGTTATCGAAATTCAAGCAATAAAAAACCACAGACTTCTCTGTGGTTTTTTACTTATAACTTAAGACTTACAGCTTTAAGCTTTTATAAAACAATAATACTCGTTACTAGGTAAGCAATGAAGGTTAATGCGCCGCCGAATAAGGCGTATGGCATTTGGGTTTTTACGTGAGTTAATAAATCACACCCTGATGCAATAGCCGATACCGCACTAGTATCTGAGATTGGCGAGCAGTGATCGCCAAACACACCACCACCTAAAATAGCAGCAATAACCAATGAAGGTGGTAAACCTAATGCTTGAATGAGCGGTACACCAATTGGAATAAGTATTGCGAATGTGCCCCATGAGGTGCCTGTGGTAAATGAAATTACCGCACCTGTAATAAAGAGCACTGGCACAACCAAGTAAATAGGTAAGAAATCACCTACTAGGCCTGCAACAAACACACCGGTACCTAAGTCTTTTAAGCTTGCACCCAAAGTAAGTGATAGCAATACAATAGACACTAATGGCAGTAACTCCCCCATTCCTTTAAAGCCAATATCTACCAGCTTATGGTGTGTAAATTCACGCGAGCTAATCATTAAAAAGTAAGCTACAACACAGGCTAAAATAGTTGCATACAGCACTGATTTAGAACCACTACCGCTGGCAATATCGCCATCGCCAGTCCAAAACATAAAACCAACCATACTACCAATTAAGGTAATTAGAGGCACAAGCATGTAACGTGCTTTTGAACCTTTCACTTCTTCTGTTAGTTCGGTTTCTTGTTGCTCTAGGTTTTCTTCTGCTTGCTTTAATGGGCCATGTACCTTGTCAAAGGTGATGGTGTAGAACACGATAAGTAAAGTGATAATGGCGTAAAAGTTATAACCAATACTGCCCCACAACACCGAAACCGCAGACTCTTCCATTTCGTAGTTGCCAAGAAGGCCCAGTACGTATGCGCCCCATCCATTTAGCAAGATTAAGATACACACAGGTGCGCTGGTACTATCGATAATGTAAGCAAGGCGTGCTCGGCTCATTTTAAACTTATCGAATAAACCACGCGATAAAATTCCCGAGGTTAATACGCTTAAGTTCGATTCAATGAATACCGCAATACCTGAGAACATGGTTAAGTAGCCTACTTGGCGCTTACTTTTAGCCACCCCTTTGTTCATCAGTAAATTAACGGTAGCGGCTACACCGCCAGATTCACGAATATAGGCAAGTAAAGCACCTATTAAGATACTAAAAATAAGGATACGGCTATTACCAGGGGAACTGGCAACCTCAATGACTCGCTCAATAGTGTTGATAAAGGTGAAAAACAAGGTATTACCTTCACCATTCAGAGCAAGCAAAAACTCAGACGACGCAACCGCGACCAATAACGCCATGATCACTTCTTTGCGCCAAAACACAATTAAGATAGCAATCAAGGGTGGTAAAATTGAATACCAAGACATAAAAACCCTTTTAAATTAAGAACAACATTTTATTTTTATTATGCGAAAACTCGCTAAGCTTAATGGCTTTGCCACCAAACTCAACTTAATTCGACTAGTGATTTAATATACTCTCATAAATCAGTGAGATAATAGAGCCATACTTACCTGTTTCGAAACGCTTGCCGACAAACTGGTAATTTTCTTTCGAACCTTCAATCGGTGTATGACGGGCATTGGTTAA
Organism: Pseudoalteromonas sp. P1-26; assembly: GCF_001401795.1. Lineage (NCBI taxonomy): Bacteria > Pseudomonadati > Pseudomonadota > Gammaproteobacteria > Alteromonadales > Pseudoalteromonadaceae > Pseudoalteromonas > Pseudoalteromonas sp. P1-26. The sequence goes on from NZ_LKDX01000039.1 coordinate 19,471, forward strand.
TAGCACAATAGCAAGGTCATACTCAGGGTCAATAACGGTCACAGTCCCTGTCCAGCCGGTATGACCAAAAGCCCGCGGGCTAGCATAAGGGCCAAAATGCCATTTACGCGCTTGATGCCCTGCTCTACGCCATCCTAAACCATAGGTCTCATCACTTGCTTGGGAGTTAGTGAATTGCTCAAGTACTTGTGGCGTAAAAATTTGCTTGTTGTCGTAGCCGCCACCATTGAGTAACACCTGCATAAGCACGGATAAATCACCGGCAGTACTAAAAAGCCCTGCATGCCCCGCTACACCACCTAAAGCATAAAATGCTTTTTCATCATGTACTTCACCTTGCAGTACATCGGTTCGAATATTTTCAAACTCGATGCGACCACCTCGGGTGTTGCCGTTAATTTCAGTGGCGGCAATTTGCGAAGCTAAAAAACCTTTCTGTAATGGATTATAAACCGTATGTGTTAAACCAAGTGGCTGATAAATTTGGCTTTCTACATAGGTATCGAGCGCCATACCACTAATACGTTCTACCAGTACACCAAGCAACATATAATCGATATCAGAATATAGGTGTTTTACGTTACGACCAGCCACGAAAGGGACACCTGTTAACAGTAGGTTTTTAGTACGCAGGCTGTTTTGAGAAAAAAAGCGCTCACCAAATTTATTGTCTTTACGATGAAAATCAACCACCGCAGGATAACCCGCACTGTGGGTGAGTAAATCTTTTACTAAACGCTGTTCACGGCCGCTGCCTCTAAATTCTGGTAGGTAATAAAACAGTGGCTTTTCTACGTCGAGCTTCCCTTCGCTGGCAAGCTTCATCAGCGCAAAATTAGTGGCAAACATTTTTGAGTTTGAAGCTATATCAAACAAGGTATCGTTTTGCATAGCTTGTGGGCTTGCAAGTTCACTGCCATCAGCATGGTACTTTTTAGCCGCGCCATAATGGCTTAGTTTAATCAACTTGCCATCTTTAACAACGGCGAGTACCGCGCCCGGAAAGCCCTCTTTAACCTCTTGATTAATTAATTCATCAACAGCACTAAAACGCTTTTGAGTGCTGTTTTTATCAAGCGTTGGGTAAGGAAAACGTAAGGTTAAGCTTGCCCCTTCAGGCAATACACTTTCTACTTTATACGTGTTTATGCCATCGCGGGTGCGTTTAGCCAAACTGTATTGATATATTTTTTCGGCTGTTAATGGTGAGGCAATATTAATTTTTTCACCATTAATGAAAATATCAGCACTGGTTGCATCTTGGTTGTCAATGATGATCTCACCGCGACCTTTATAGGCAGTAAATGTGCCTCGGTCGTTAACAAGCGCGCGACTGCTTGGATCAAGAGCCGGAATACGCGCTATCACTTGTGCATTAGCCAGTGTTTTTGGCGCAGGCTCAACCGCTTGCTGTTGCTGCTGATACTCTTTAAATAATCGCTCTAACTTTTTAGGAAAGTATTTATCTAATAATGCAAATAGCACAGCCGCACTTCTTGCATCACTATTACCGCTTACATGCCAAGGTAAAAAGTGCATTTGAAAGGCACTTAGAGCATCTAGCGTTTGCGAATCAAGCTGACCCGTTGCAATCACCTCATAGCCGTAACTGCGTAGTGCTTTTTGCATTAATTCAACTGAAGGTTTTGATGCGCTAAATAACTGCCAATATTTATCAACGGTGTCGCTGTCGTACCATGCACCAATACCTGCTTTATACAGTTGATACCAAGGAAAACGCGGGCCTGGGTCGTTCTTACGACTTGGAGCAATATCAGAATGGCCAATCACTTGAGTTGGCCCGATATCTGGGTTACGAGCAAGAATATCTTTACTAAGTTTTATTAGTAGCTCTATTTGCTTAGCGTCGTAGTCTGGAAAAATACATAACTTACTGGCGTCATTTTCCATCGCAAGGTTTGCTTGCTCAGGAATATGGCAGGTTGGTACATTAACAATTTCAATACCAATAGAATGATCATTTAAATCTTCGCGGCCTTGCCAAAAACTGCGTCCGGCATGCCATGCTCTATCTTTTTCATCAACCAGCTGAATAATTTCTAATTCATCTTTTGGATAACTAGAATCGCCTGATTCAGGTAATAAATAATGTGAACTTAAGCCCCCTTCATCCACGAGCGCACGCATTGATTTTTCGTAATCAATGGCGGTGTAATGCATCACTAAAAACTTAACACGGTGGCTGTAATTAGCTGATTGTGTATAGGTATATGGATTACTGGCACAGCTTACTAATAATGCCGCACTACTGAGATAACACAGCTGTTTAAGTAACGTTTTCAAAGGGGTAAAACTCATAACAGATTCATACCTGATGATTTAAGCGTTGACGATTCTCAGCAATACAGTAGCAACACCCACTTAACATGTAAAATATTTTATTTCACAATTAAAGAATAAAAAGCATACATTATCGCTAAGTTACTAAAAATAGAGCTATCTCAATAATTAGTGTTGTATCTATTATGGAATAAAACTATATTATTCCATCTAAATTAAGAAAAATATTCCAAACTTAGGTCTGCTAAAACAAAAATAAGTCGTCGTGTTAAGCAAACAATGCGCCCAAGCCCTGTGTTTATAATAGAACCATCGCTTTGCGCTTTGACTAAGTTAAGCAAACAAAGTGAGCCCTATGTCTACTTTTGTAAAAATTAAAGCCTTACGCCAATCTCTATCGAGCAGCGAAGCTAAGCTTGCTGACTTTACGTTAAATTCAGCGAATGCGATTCGTAATTTATCATCGGTTGAACTAGCAAAAGTGGTTGGTGTAAGCCAATCAAGTGTGGTGAAGTTTTCGCAAAAGTTAGGTTATAAAGGCTTCCCTGCTTTTAAACTTGCGGTCATTGATGCCCTTAACGATGAAAGCAGCGAACCTAAGCTACATGGCAAGATCACTCTGAATGACTCGCTAGAGCAAATCGCCGAAAAACTATTAAGCAGTAAATTGGCGGTGTTAACCGAAACCAAAAACCTCAACGAAGCACCAGCTGTCGAAAAAGCGGTAGAGCTATTAAAATCTGCAAAGCGCATTTTAATTTGTGGTTTAGGTGGCTCAGCACTGGTTGCAAAAGATTTTTCTTATAAATTACAAAAACTCGGTATGCCTGCTATTGCAGAGCCAGATGGCCATGCACAACTTGCGTATGTTGCGACGTTTTCAAAAGGTGATTTGGTTATCGCGATAAGTGAGTCAGGTATGACTCGCGAAATTGCCGAAGTTGTTAAACAAGCTAAGAAAAATTCAAGCTCGGTGATCTCAGTGACTAAATTTGGTAGTAGCCTTGTTGCCGACTCGGCTGATGTAAAACTTTACTCGGTTGCTGAAGGCGAGTCTGTGCGTTTATCATCGATTTTAGCGCGTACGGCGCAAGATTTTGTCATTGATATTTTGTTTATTGCCTTAACGCAGTCGAGCCGCCAAGGTCGTAAGTTACTAGAACATTCTAATGAAGTTGTTGGCGAATTTAAGAATAACTAATTTCTTCAATAAGGTTATATAAATACTTTAAAGCAGCTCAGGCTGCTTTTTTTATGCCTAATTTAGGATGCAGTTTAACAATCCCCTCTCTCCTCTAAACTACCAAACAATTGCGATAAGCGACTGACTTTAAAGTCATAATTTCTTACAAAATTGTAGTAAGAATAAATTAGCACTCCGTTAAAGCAAGTCATTACTGATCTTTACCTAAAATCGGTTATATATTTTATTCCTAAAAACTAACCTTTAAATGAAAAAATATTCTTGACCAACTTAAATAACACCTGTTTAATATATGGGCAACATAATTTTAAAGTTCATAAGTCTCAATTGGGTAAGTAGTCCAGCAAAGCATATAAATATAAGGACGGGAAACAATGAAACAACATGCATCCACACTCGCAATGAGCTATATAGCAAAAGCGACTAGCAATGCACTTCGCGCAAAGAAAACAGCCTTTACAGGTGTTGTTATGGCCGCGGCACTCGCCAGCGCGCCAGCCTTTGCAAATCTAACCGGGGGGATCAAAGGTAAGGTATCATCACCAGAAGCACAGCAGTCACTGGCAGGGATCACTGTTACAGCAAAAAGTAATGTGATGCCAAAACCACGTACTGTTGTTACGCGAGAAGACGGCAGCTACGACTTACCACAATTAAAACCAGGTACTTATGAACTGACTTTCACCGATAAAAACGGTGTAACTCAAACTATGACTGTAGATGTTTTACTTGAACAAACTTCGAGCCTAAACGTCACTATGGGTGGTGCTAACGAAAACGTTGAAGTCATCACGGTTACCGGCAGTAAATTATTCCGCCAAGGTAAGTCTGCACTGACTAACTCACTTGGTGAAGAAGCAATCAATAGCGTACCAGTTGGTCAAGATTACCGTGACCTATTAAAACTTGTACCAGGTGTTGAGCTTTCGGCAAATACAGTCTTAGGTCCATCTGCAGGTGGTTCAGGGGTTGATAACTCCTACGGCTTTGATGGTGTAAATGTTTCAATGCCAATGTTTGGTAACTTAGCATCAGAGCCATCAACCCATGACGTTGCTTACGTAACTATGGACCGCGGTGGTGCAAAAGCGGTAGGTTTTAACCGCTCAGGCGGCTTCTCAATCAACACAGTATCAAAATCGGGTACTGACGAGTTCCACGGTAATGTTGAATACAAGGTACAACCTAAAAGCTTTGTTGCAACACCTGTGGGCGAAGAAAGCTATGAGCTTGATAAAAGCTGGTTAACAGCAAGCTTAGGCGGTCCGCTTATTGAAGATACCTTATATTTCTATACCTCTTATTATCGCCCAGAAGAAACTAAAGCGAACAAAGCTACCGCTTACGGTGATGTGAAGGACTATGAAAGTATCCGCGATGAATACTTTGGTAAATTAACCTGGGCACCTACAGACGATATTTTAATTAATATTTCACAGCGTACATCTGACAAAGAAGTTAAAGGTGATTCAATTGGCGCTTACGAAACTGACAGTGTATCTGTAGGTAGTAAAGCTGACCAAGATATCTTTACTTTAGATGGCTCTTGGATTTTAGGCTCTGCAACTACTCTATCATTTCAATACAGTAAATTTGAATTGGAAACAGGCTCGAAACCAGATACTGAGTTAAGCGTTATTCCATCATTATCTAGCCAAGTAGATATCAATAACCTTACTCAAATGGGTTATTTTTCTGTTCCAAACCTAAGAGAATATGATTCTGAAGGTGCTTTCACAGAAGAGCAAATAGCTTCTTATAATGCGGGAGCTACAGCATTAATCAATGCTTATGGTTACTTAGAAGATGGTGTAATGAAAGGTGAAGGTGGTGTTGGTGCTTACGCCCAATATGATAACCAAAACTTTTACAGAGACTCTTTTGAAATTAATTTAGAGCATGAGTTTAACTGGGGTGACACTTACCACACACTACACTTAGGCGCAAAATGGGAAGAAGGTGAAGAGCAGATTACTCGTTTATCAAATGGTTGGGGGCGCATCTCTTACCTAGGCGGTTTAGTCGATCCTGATGCAGACACTGAAGGTTTTGACCCTGCCGACGCTATATATAGAGCACATGTACAGCAAATGAGTCTAGCAACTGATGGGAGCACAGTCTCTGGTATCAATTCAGAAATGCGTAGCCTCAATTTCGAAATAAACGATACTATTGAACATGGTGATTGGACTTATAATATCGGTCTACTTGTGAGCCAAGATACTTGGTACGGACAAGGCTTAAAAGAAAAATCAGGAACAATATCAGGTTATGAGCTAGCTCCAGGCCATAAGTATGAAATGTATAAAACAGATTGGTCTGATATGCTTCAACCGCGTTTAGGTGCAACTTGGACCTATTCTGAGGAAGACTCAGTATTTGCGAATTTTGCTATTTATAACCCTGAAGCAAGCTCATTAGCGCGTGCAGCATCTTGGGATCGAAACACACGTTCGGAAATTGAGTTACTGCTTGATGATTCGGGTAATATTCTTTCAGCATCGCCTCGACGCGGTTCTTCAGGTAAAGCATTCCAAGAAGGAATGAAACCTCGTCGTATCAATGAGTTCACACTTGGTACCACTAAATATGTGGGTTCTGACTTAGTGCTACGTGCTCACGTACGTCACCGTAAAGGTATGCACTTTTGGGAAGATATGCCAAACACAGCACGTTTAACTGACTACTCTGGCGTTGATGCTGATGGTGTACCACAACACATAGCAGATAAAGGTTTATATGTAGATAACCTAGCCGAAATCCGCGATGAAATTGGCGGTTCATCTTATGTTATTGCTGAAGTAGATGGTGGCGAGACTAAATATTGGGAAGCTAGCATCGAAGCTGAGTACCTAGGTGAAAATAGCTACATCAATGCTTCTTATGTTTGGAGCCATTACTACGGTAACTTCGACCAAGACAATACCACAACAAGTAATGATGCTAATAACTTTATTGGCTCATCATACTATGGTGATGGTCGCGGTCGTTACTCATGGGATAACCGCTACGGAACACTATCTGGAGATAAACCGCATAAAGTCAAAGTGTATGGTTACTACACTGTGCCATGGGAAGCAAACATTGGTGCTTACTTTGTATTCCAATCTGGTCAGGCTTGGGAAGCATGGGATGGTACACAATACGGATACGCTTCAAGTCATGTGAGTCGCTATGCAGAACCTGCTGGTTCTCGAAGAACAGCAAGCCACTGGCAACTTGACTTAAACTATACCCAAGACTTTAAGTTCTCAGGTGATATGGAATTACAATTCCGCGCAGATTTATTTAATGTCTTCAATAGACAAACAGGGTTCAACAAAAACCCGTACGCTCAGTATGACAACTTTGGTGAATCACGCAGTTACTATAACCCTCGTAGTTTACAGCTTTCAGTTAACTTCAAGTTCTAAGTTTATCAATCCTGTTGGGGGCCGCTATAGCGGCCCTTTTTTATGCCTTAAAAACAGTAAAAACTTAAATTGTACAAAATGCTTTTGCGGCATCCATATTACTCGCTTCTTTCATAAAGTAGTCGAGTTGCACAGTTCGAATAATCGCTCTCGATTCGCTGTTGCTTTCCCTTGCCTGCCAGTGCCAAGTTTTAAGCGACTTTCGCGACACATCGACAAATAGCCCTTCAGGGAAGCTCTCTACAAAACGGATATCGGTGGTATTACCTTGTTTATCAATAGTAATAATAAAGCGCGCACAGCCCGTCTGTTTGGCAATTTCTGCTGCTTTAGGGTAACTGGGCTTTGTTGCGTGTTTAAGCATCCACAACTGCTCTGCTGCGTTTTTATCATCCCGAAGGTCAAGTACATCGGTTGAGTTACTTGTTGTACTGTTTGGGAGTTGTGAGCAGCCAGCAAGTAATGTAAATGCAGCAATTAAATGAACTTTCATGGTATATCCTTACAAATCAAGTTCATGAATATAACATAGCTTTTTATAGGCATAAAAAAACGAGGCAAGCGCCTCGTTCTTATTTATCTAGTTATCTAGTTATCTAGTTATCTAGTTATCTAGTTATCTAGTTATCTAGTTATTATTGATAAAGCAAATACGGGGAGCGCTTGCGTTTATAAGCACTTAAATCGGCTTGCCAGCTTTGCTTTATTTGTTGCTCTGTTTGGCCTTCTTCAATGGCTAAACGCAATTTATCAGTCCCTGCAAGTTTATCCATAAAATCAGCACGTTCAAAAAACGTATGATCATTCGCATTTAGCTTTTGATAAGCCGAAATAAACAAGCTTAAATCTAGGCCGTGAATATCAGCATCTCGTAAGTCTTGACCAAATACTTCGACCCCTTTGAATTTAGGGTGCATTGAAGCGCCTTTAATCGCCCTTGGCGTAAAGCTAAATTCGCCGAGTTTAACTGGCGAGTAACCAACAACTTGAAACGGAAAATCAGTGCCCCGGCCAATAGTCACAGGCGTAGCTTCAAAGAAACACAATGATGGATACAGCGCAATTGATTGGGCATTTGGTAAGTTAGGACTTGGCTTTATTGGTAGCTCATAAGCCATAGTGCGGTCATAATTCTCAACAGGCACGACACTTAGCTCAAGCTTATCAGCGTCATTTATCCAACCTTCGCCTTTGATCATCTGAGCAAGCTCAGCCACTGTCATACCGTGTAAAACAGGAATTTCGTGCATGCCCACAAATGAGCGAAATTGTGGGTCAAGGATAGGCCCATCTACATAGGCTATATTCGGGTTAGGTCTATCGAGTACTACAACCTCTTTACCATTTTCAGCGGCGGCTTCCATCACATAGTGCATTGAACTGATATAAGTGTAAAAACGCACACCGACATCTTGAATATCAAAAATAATGACGTCTAGATCTGCAAGCATCTCAGGGCTTGGCTTTTTATTACTGCCATATATCGACACAACATCAATGCCGGTTTTAGCATCTACTGTGCTTTTAACGTGAGCACCGGCGTCATGGTCGCCGCGAAAGCCATGCTCTGGGGCAAATATTTTGCTAACGACAACGCCTTTCTCAAGTAATGCATCAACCAAATGTTGACCATTCACAACTGATGTTTGATTAACTACCAAGCCAACACTTTTCCCTGTTAATGCAGGTAAATAAGCTTGAAAATTGGCCGCGCCCACCTGTAAAGGCTGTGCATTTTTAGGCGCTTGTGCAGGTGTTTCTTGGCAACCTAAAAGCGCAAAACAACTAAGAACTAAAACAGCTAAAAAACGCATTATTCTTCAACCGCCTTACGTAAAAAGCCACCCGCTTTTGACAATAACTGTTTTGCTTCAGGGGCTGGTTTTCCAGTTAACACAATTAAAATTGCTAGTTTGGCACTTTGCTCAGCTTGCTTTAATGCATCCACAGCTTGCTGCTGAGAACACTCTGTTGCTTGCATCACAATACGAATAGCACGAGCGTGCAGTTTTTCGTTACTGGCATTCACATCAACCATCAGGTTTTTATACACCTTGCCTGTGCGGATCATGCTAGCTGTGCTTAGCATATTCAACACCAGCTTCTGTGCCGTGCCCGATTTCATACGTGTAGAGCCAGTTACAGCTTCTGCACCCACCACGGGGCAAATGCCGATTTGTGGTAAACGCATCACCGCTGAATCAGGATTGCAAGTGACACCCACAGTGACACAACCAAGTGATTTAGCGTATTCAATTGCCGAGCAAACATAAGGAGTTCGACCGCTGGCGGCAATGCCAACCACGACATCTTTACTGGTTAAATTAGCATTTTTTAAGTCTTCAATAGCAAACGTGGTGCTATCTTCAGCGCCTTCTACGGCTTTTTTAACCGCGGTGTCACCACCAGCAATAATACCGAGCACTTGCTGATCGCTTACGCTATAAGTAGGTGCACATTCAACCGCATCCAAAATACCCAAACGACCACTGGTGCCAGCACCAATGTATATTAACCTGCCACCTTGTTGAAATGCTTCAACGACATGATCGACAGCTTCACTAATTTGTGGGATCACAAGTTTCACGGCACCCGCTACTTTGTGATCTTCATTATTGATTTTAGTGAGGATCTCAGTGGAGCTGAGCAGATCGATATCCAAAGTGTCAGGGTTTTGTCCTTCAGAGACAATACCGTTTAACTCTTCGAGTAACTCACGTTGTTGCTTAAAGACGTGCTCAGGGCTCATTGGGTTGTCCTTTTTCAATAATGTCATGGTAATGCTTTACCGCTAAAATGGCGGCACCAGTTAATGAATCTCCCTTACAAGGAGATAATTCGTTTTGTAAGGCAAGTGGCAATAACGGTTGGCTAACTTTCGCCAAACCACCAATTAAAATCACCGGTAACGGCGAGTTACCTCGGCTTTTATTTATTAACCTAACCACCGATTGGGTGTGCTCTGTTAATACCGCTTTTGCCGCCTCACAGTCGTTTTGTAAGCTAAACACCAACGGGCTAAATGCTGCATAATCCGCGGGTTTTGCTTGTTTAAGCCAACGACTAATTGTTTGACGAGTGCATCCTAGCTGCTCACTCAAACGAATCGTTAATCGGCTTTTTGGTAAATCGTAAATATCTATATCGTTTAATAATTGCTGCACAGCCATCAGGCCGATACGCGCACCACCGCCAAAATCATCAACGGTAAAACCCCAGCCACTCACCAGCTTAGTTTGCTTTTGAGCGTTTAATCTTGCGCCGACGGCACCGGTGCCAAGTGCAATAACCACACATGGTTCACCAAGATTAGCACCATATAATGACGTAATTGCATCACTGGTAATTTGCAAACTGGCAAATTCTATTTCGTAAATCAGCTTGAGCATCACTGTTAATTGCTCAGCGAGGCTCTGCGATGAGCCACCAGCAACACCCATAACGGTGACGATTTCACTAGGCTCAGCGCCACTTTGCTGGCAAACATCACGGGTTACTTTAACAATGTTTTCTAACGCTAAATCAAGATCATTCGAAATTGATGCCGAACCCGCTTGGGCACGAAAAGTAGCGCCACTTACCTGCTCTTTTAGCTCTGCTAACACTTTGGTGCCACCACCATCGATGGCTAAAACATAGCGTACAGCCATTTACGCACTCTTCTCGTCTGCCGCTTTACCAAGGCAACACACCAATGTTGCGAGCAATGTACCTATGCATAGCTGCCAAGTAAATCCTAAGTAAAAGCGCATTGATTCGGGTAGTAACCAGTCAATCATGTACGGCTGCATTAGTAAGGTCACCATAAAGCCCGCTATTAGCGCTGCTAACACTGAGCCTTCACTGCCTCGTTTGGTAAACAAGGTAGTAAAATACACACCTAGCAAACCGCTGTACGAAAATACCATTACACTTAGCGCAAATTTTAATAATGGCATATCACTGTATTGCTGCCAGAAATAACAAAGAATAGCCATCAGCGCTAAGGCAAGGCTCACTAGTGCCATACCCACACGACCCGCTTTTACAAAGTGATGATCGCTTACTTGCTTGTTATGTTTTTCTAAATACGGGCGATAGATATCTTGTACGATGACTGAAGACATCGAACTAAGCCCAGAGTTCAAAGTAGAAATAGCAGCTGCAATAATACCCACGCTGACTAAACCTTTAACCCCGGCTGGTACTTCGTTTAATACGTAGTACATAAAGATAGTGATTTTTTCGCCGTTAAATTCTTGTACGACCGTTTGCCCAGCTTCGTTATTCATTAGTGCAGGTTGCTGATAAACAATATAAAGCAGCAAACCAATAAAGATAAAAATAGCCATAACTGGGATCACCATCACTACCGATAGTAATAACGCTTTACTGCCTTCTTTTGGACTTTTACAGGTTAATAAGCGCTGCGTCATATCTTGGTCTAAACCAAATGCGGCGATATTTAACAGCACAAACCCCGTTAACACAGAGGCCATGTTAAAGACCCCTGACGGGCCAAAATCTAAATCAAATTTAAACAGCGCGAGTTTTGAGTCTGCACCAGGACTTGGCTCACTCAAAGTTGCAATTATGGTTGAGAAATCAGCCGGAATAACACTCAGCAAGCACCAGATAACCGCAATAGCCGCACTGACATAAACGATACTTTGCAGTACATCAGAATAAATAACGCTGCGAATGCCACCCAAAAAGGTATAAAGCAGACCTGCAAGCGCCAGTACTAAAGTTGCGATAACCACACTGTCGGCATCGATATTGCCATATAGAATCATCGCCACAGCAATAGCGGCCATATACAAACGGGCGCCACTGGCAAACACACGGCCAAATAAATACATCATGCCGCTACGGCGCTTGGCCTTTGGCCCGATACGTTTTTCAAGCAGTTCGTAAACGGTATACACTTTTTGCTGGTAAAACTTTGGAATTAAAAACGCCGATACAATAAATGCCGCAATAAACGCACCGATATTGGTCGCAATATATGAAAAATCACCTTGATAGCCTTGATCTGGTCCACCAATAAACGTTGCCGCTGATTGCGAAGTGGCTAAAACAGAAATAGCCACCATCCAAGTTGGCATGCTATTTCCGCCTAGAAAAAAATCTTGGCTTGAGTTAGCGCGTTTGCGATTAAACCACCAGCCACTTAACAATAAAATTGCACCGTAACTTGCGAATACTAGCCAATCGAGAAAAGCGTAATTTGCACTCATTTATTATCCTAACCCAAACCTCAATGGAATATATTATTCCACCATTATGACAAAATTAAAATACTTTTATTTTATTATTTTTATTTAGCTAAGTTAGGTAATTGCCACTGACTTTGCTTTTGTTGATATTGCGCTTTGGTCAAGCTGACTAATAACGGTTTTTTACGCTCATCTAACCAAGCAAGTAACGCATCCATATCGCTTTCTGTCATTGCTGTACAACCTGCTGTTGGCTTACTTGGTGCCCGCCATAAATGCATAAAGATACAACTGCCCGCACCATTGATATTGCTTGGGTTATGCTTAACAACAATGCCTTTTTTATAAAGGTTATCTTGACTGTAAATATCACGACGCATCCATTCTGAAGAGTCTTTTACGGCGTCTTCACCTACTTGTGCTTTATCAACCAACTGGTTGTAAAACGGTGAGCCTTTCACATCAATACAATAATCATTTGCTGTCATTGCTTGATAACTGAGGTTCGTTTGTAATGAATCTAAATAACCAAAAGCAGTACCAAGCTCAAAAATACCCGCAGGTGCTTTACCATCGCCTTCTTGTTTTTGCTGACCTGGCTGTGCAGGATGCAGCCCCACTCCCCATGCAAGGCCAGTACGACCTAGTACCACCGCGTGTTGCTGACCTTGTTGTTGCCAGCTGCCAGCGGTTTTTTCAAAGCGATACAAGGTGGCATCAATGGCATCACTATCATTGGCCACCACCACCACGAGCTGTTGATGACTGTTATCAATAACAGGTTTAGGTAACTCTTTGCTGGCACAAGCCGATAAACTCATAACTGCAATAAAACTGACTAATTTTTTCATGCTGGCCATACTCCGTTTGTAATTGGTTCAAGCCCCGTTATTGATTCAATGCCAAGACCCGGGGCATCCGATAAGCGTATTTGTGGACCGCTAAATTCAACGCCCCCTTGCACTGGGTCATACTGACCAAGGGCTGGGCCATCTAAATCGATTTTACTGATTTTCTTCGCTTTGGCAGAGGCTAAATGTGCAGCACCAGCTACGGCAATACTGCCCTCTAGCATACAACCAATCATACACTCTGCTTGGTATTGGGCTGTGATATTAGCAATCTCAATTGCTCGGCTTAAGCCGCCCGTTTTCATTAATTTAATATTGATAATATCAACTGCGCCAAGCTCTAAAAGTTGGATCACTTGCTTCGGTGAAAAGGCGCTTTCATCGGCCATAATCGGGGTATTCACTCGCTCAGTAATATATTTGAGCCCTTGAATATCACTGCTTTTTACTGGCTGCTCAACCAACTCTAATACCACGCCTGCTTGCTCAAGTTGCTGTAGTGCAAACACAGTTTGCTTGGCATTCCAGCCTTGGTTTACATCTAAACGCAGCTGCGTTTTAGCGGCAAAGCCTGCATGGATTGCTTTTACACGTTCAATATCTTGATTAAGGTTATTGCCGATTTTTATTTTTAATACATCAAAGCCTTGCTCAACCGCTCGCTGACAGTCACTAAGCATTTTATCTATGTTATCGACGCTAATGGTGATATCGGTTTTTAGCGCTGACTTACCACCGCCAAGTAACTTATATAAAGGCGCTTGATAGAGCTTGCCCCATAAGTCGTAAACCGCTAACTCCAAAGCCGCTTTTGCACTACTGTTACCAACCACCGTAGATTGAATAATGTGGGTAAGCTGATTAATGTTTTCGATTTCTTGCCCCACTAATTTAGGGGCAATAAACTGCTGAATGACCGCGATCATTCCTTGATGGGTATCGCCTGTAATAACCGGTGTTGAAGCCGCAGAGCCATAGCCAATTTGGCCACATTCGGTGTCGATTAAAACCACTAAATCCTCAATAAAACTCACTTCTCTCAGTGCTGTTTTAAATGGGGTAACTAATGGCACTTTGAGCTTTGCAAAGCGAACAGCTTTAATTTTCATAATGGCCTCTAGCGAATACGCTTAATGTTATAAACACGATCTAAGTAGCTGGTTTCTTGAGATAATCTAAGTGGCAATAATGGTGTGACCGACACCCCATTCAAGGCACTATTATAAAAACTGCCATCGCCTTTGTTATAACCTAAGCCTTTAACGTCATGAATAACATAAGGCTCACCATGATGCTCTCCTAAGTACATCATTACATGACCCGGAATATAAATTAGATCGCCAATCGCCATATTTTTAACCGTCGGTAACTTATCATCTGCCGCAGTATTTTTATCAAAACGACTATTTTTCCCGTATTCACTACTGCCTTGCTGTCCTGAATTACGCGGCATTAGTAGGCCAAAGCTCTTATAAATTTCACCAACAAAGCCAGTACAGTCACGGCCATTGTAATCATGGCCCCAACCATAGCGCTCGCCTAAAAACTTAAAGCCTTGTCTAATCAGATTCTGCTCGTTGTAGTCTAGGTAGCCTAAATTTACATCGGCAGTTTTACTTATCATTGCAGGTTTAATAACAAGTTTGCCTTGCTCATCGCGGGTAGGTAACTGTACAACATGGCTAGCATAGCTGTTTTGGCCGTTGAGCAAATACGGTACTTGCTCACTATCAACTAATGGTAAGCGTACTCCCATATCGAGCTGAACTTCTGAGAGGGTTTCATCGTTTGGCACATAAGCAGTATTGACCTTTGCACCGGTTACCACCAAAAAGTTATCTTGTTCGCGATAAGCTTTTATTTTATCTGCATCAGCAAAGGCAAGATCTTCGGCAGGCGTCCACGCAAGATAGTTGTAAGCACGTACTAACAACCATTTTTTATCTGCGCTTTGATGTAATACAGCAACCGCTTCGCCCGGAAACATACCGCTTTCTTGAAAGCGATCTAAGTCTTGATCAAGGCCGCTATTTAAAACCCGATCCCAAGTTGGAAAAGTACGTAATGCGGTGCGCTTAACGACCACAGCAAAGCGTACCTCATTGTTATCTACGACCTTGTTAAGGTTTAAATTAGCCTGATATTTAGCAAAGTCTTTCGCGGTGAGTTGTCGGCCATCGGTAAAAAAGCGCGGGCTTTTTGGAATTGAACTTGCTGAATGAATGGCGCTTGTTAGCTCGTCTTTAGTGAGCGATTTTTGAAATGAAAGAGGATCAACAATGTATTTATTTTCTTTAATTAATTTCTCGTTGAAGGCCGCAATTTGCGCCTCAGTCATGATCACTTTTGCCGATGCACCTTGTGCTAGCCAGTAGCTGGGCGAAAGCTGTGACTGCGTGACCCCGATAACATCTGATTGCCAACCCTCAGCATGCATAGGTGCACTAAAAGCAACACCTAAAGTAATTGATAAAGCGATAATTGAACGACGCATAGCTGTACCTTAATTCTTATTGAACGCGTTAATCTAATAATTTTGTAAAAGCATGCTGCAACTTTTGCTGCATTTGCTTACCGACTATTGGCAAATTGGCTTCGTCGGCCCCCGAAGTTGACTGCTGTACACTAAACGTAAACTCACGGCCACCTTGGTAATTGCCTAAACACACATGTGCCAACATAACCGTTTCTGTGGTGGAGCGCGTTTCACTTGGCCCCCAGCCAATTTTTTGCCAAACACGCCATTGCCCATTCGTCGCGCTATCGAGCACTTCTTTTGCAGAGCGACTATCATTTGGCGCAATAACATTTGCCAATGCATTTGTAACGATATGACTGATACCTACCATCATACCGCCTACAGGAACATGTTCATCTGTATGACCTGTGCCGTTAAGTAGCACATCAACATCACTTGCTTGTAAAAAAGGCATTTGCGTACTTGGTTCACGCTGATGACTAACCAGACGTTTTAACCATTCCGCTTGAGCAAGTGTGGTCATTGCTTTGTTGCCCGTTAAACCACAACTCTCACAACGATACCCTAAATAGCCAGGATCATCACTGCTTGCTTTGAACCGAGCTATCTTTGCATCAAGCTCATTATTGACAAGGTTATGCCAGTATTCGTCTGATGGCATAAACTGCTCTGAGCCATATGCGCCGTTAAATAACAAACGCTGATCCTCTAGTTTTAGCCAGCCTTCATTAAAAAGCCCACGCAAATATTCGCGCCCTACGACATTGACAAAATAACTGGCTATCGCATTTGAATTACCATCGGCTTTACCAAATGCTTCGTAACTATTAATACTGCTGATCAAATCAGCCAGTGCTGTATCACCGGCAAATGAAGCTGCACCAAGCTGAGGGTGAGTTTGCCTTACTTTTGACAGCGCACCGCTAAACGCTTGAATTTTTGATGAACTCCAAGGTTCATACAACTCATTGTGGCTGCCGTCACTTAAATACCGGTAAGCTAATTGCCCTGCTTGAACTTGATAATCAATTAGGAGTAGCTTGCCCGGTTGCTCTGGGGCTAAAAAATACTGCCAATCGGCCGCAACTCTGTTTTGCCAACCTGTTTG
Source organism: Pseudoalteromonas sp. P1-26 (assembly GCF_001401795.1). Taxonomy (NCBI): domain Bacteria; kingdom Pseudomonadati; phylum Pseudomonadota; class Gammaproteobacteria; order Alteromonadales; family Pseudoalteromonadaceae; genus Pseudoalteromonas; species Pseudoalteromonas sp. P1-26. The sequence goes on from NZ_LKDX01000039.1 coordinate 36,025, forward strand.
CTGGTAATTAACCTCAGCCGCTGATTTATAGCTTTGCAGCTTAGTTTCACTCTCAAGCGATAAACAACCGGTATTCGTTAAATCGTCTGGCAAAATAGCAGGCGCTAACATCACCTGCTCAAAGTATTGTTGGTCGGTTAATGGGGCTGTTTCTGTGCTAGTTTGACAACCAGCCAAGAGCATCAAGCCGCAACTTATAGCCAGCCTGTTTTGATATGCACCTTTCGCATACATAAAATAAAATTCCCGCTTGTTATTATTTTTGGAATATTTTATTAAATCTAACACAAATTGACCGTGAAGCAAATTAACACGGTTTTATTGCGTAAAGGATTTGAAACAGTGAGGATTTAGGTGAAGTTGAGTGTGAAACTACACTCAACTTCTTAAGAGATTAAAGAACTTGCTCAGTGTATTTTTGTAAGTCAGTGATCAAATCACGATATAGCGTTGAGCTTTTATCCTTAATGCGGTCGAGAAAGAAATCGTCAGCAATATGGGTGATTTTTTGACGCTTCTTTTTATCGCTTAATTTGCTTTGCACAACATCCATCAGTTCGGCTATTTTCTCACGTTCATAGCCGTTTAAAGAGGGATCTGTGCTGATATCTTTTAGCATGATTAATGAGTCTATTGTTGAGCCATTTAGGGTTACCGTTAACGCTTTTGCTAAGCTTGGTAACCAGGGTTTTTCAATCTGCTCACCAATCACATAAAACATGTTTTGTGCTGTCGCTAGGTCACCATCACGTACTGCAACACTGCCAATAATGAGATAAGAAATAAGCTGCTCTTTTGGATAGCTCTGGCTCACTGTCGCAAACAGAGGATCGGTGCGAATGAAGTCAGCTTTTTGTTTAGCCATTTTACGCCAGCCTTTGTTATAAAAAGCCAAAGACTGAGCACTGTATGCTAAATATTTACCCCGCATATCAGTCGCTTTAGCAAGCGCTAAGTCGCTTTCTGCAATTGCAAAATCTTTACTTACACCAAGGCTCAAAATGTAGCTCATCATGGCATGAGTCAGTGTTGGCTCAATTGCACCTATTTGCTCTAACTGTTCTTTTTGCAGTTTGTTATAACCATAAGCAATGGTATCGACACTGGTATTCGACACTCCACTGTACGTTTCATAACTAAAACTATCTTGTAAATCAGCATATTGTTGTTGCTCAGTCTTTGTTGATTTGCAACCACTTAGTAAAGCGACACAAAACAGCGAGCACGCTGCTAATTTAACAAAAGGGATGCTATTTAAAGCGGTCATCAATAATTCCTTTTTCTACTTCTATGGCATCATGTGCCAAACCTTGGTATATCGGGCTATGGATTCTACTTAACGAGAATATAATATTACTGTCATCGACAACGCTTATTGCATGCTCTGATGCATTGATTTGCACACCAGCACCATCAAATCGGCTTTCATTCAGTTTTACACCTTGTTGTGCCGTGATAGTGACATTGGTTAGTTCAACCACAGAACGCTTAATATTTAAAGCGAGTTTAGCCCCTGATAAGCTTACATTTTCTAATCTCACTAAAGAATCTTTAATACGGATAGATTCAGCAACCACATTTTTAAGTAACACATTATTACAGTCTTCAATGATCATATGTCGGTAATGGCCTGAAAACTCGCGGCTGTGCTGATCTTCACAATGAAATGTTTCGATTTGTTTATCAGAAACTTCTGCACTGGCTGCTTTTTTAACTTCCCCAGTAAATGCACGATTTAATAAAGCTAAAAACTGGCTGGGCTGTTGCTTCATTGGCACATGGCCCACATCAGGCAAAGTAGCTAAATCACTATTGATTAGCTGGCTGTTCAATACTTTTGCAGTTCGTAATGGAGCTACTGCATCTTCTTCACCCCAAATAATATGTGTTTCTATTTTCAGATTGCTGACAATCTCGCTAAAGTCTTCTTCAACTAAACTCAGCGCTGCATTCATATTTGGTGTTTCACCCATTACTAGCTTCCACGCACCATCACTACGCTGCAATAACTCTGTCAGGTATGAATCAATCGCCCCTTCTTCAATGAGTCCGGTTGTAAAATCATTGAGCTGAGCTAACTTAGTTGAGAGAAATTTAGGTAGCTTAGTATTAGGCTTAGGTACGTTGGAGATAGGCTTTATAAATGCCACTTTATGTAAGATACCCGCTGCGTCGACTAGCACCAGTTTATTGAGTTTCTCCGGGTATTTGCCAGCAAAATACAGGCTGACCGCGCCCCCCATCGAGTGACCCACAGCTGTGGTTGGTTCAGCAATATAGTGATCGACCACTTCCGCCAGTACAGCAGCATAATTGCGAGGAGAGTAACGCCCTTCGGGGCTTTCTGAGTGAGCAAATCCAGGTAAATCAATCGCAATAACATGATAATGCTTAGTGAGTTCAGGAATAACCCCAAACCAATCTTGCATACCTAATACGCCTAAACCATGCACAAGCAGCAAAGGCGGCGACTTTTTATCACCGGCCTCTAAGACCAAAATTGATGAATTAAATACGGACTCTTGGTAAGTACTAAACAACCAATCTGCTTTAATAGGAGATTCAAATTTGAGTGCTTGGATTTGTTGTTGGTTTAATGGTGTTGATTGCGATACAACTGGCTCGCTTTGCGCAGCAAACGAACCAAGCAAAATGCAATAAAAAAAGAATAAATGAAATAGACGCAAGGGATATTGGTTTAATTATTATTATATTAGCGAGATTGTACCCTTTGTCGGTTAAATGTAAATAATGCATGAGCATGAACCTTACATTGAGAAATGCTTATTCTGGGATAGATAGCAAGATGTGAGAGGTGTAGATCATCATTTATGGCGACAGCATCTTGATACGCGTGAAACACGTTTCACGCCTACGGGGTGCACTTTTTATATTTTGAGCTGGGTTTTAATTTGTGGAGTGCAAGCATGATGTTCGCGACTGAAGTCGCTCCTACCCTGTAGGTCGTCATTTATGGCGACAGTATCGTGATACGCGCGAAACACGTTTCACGCCTACGGGGTGCGTTTTTTGTATTTTGAGTTGGGGTTTAATTTGTGGTGTGGAAGCATGATGTTCGCGACTGAAGTCGCTGCCCCCCCCCTGTAGGTCGTCATTTATGGCGACAGCATCGTGATACGCGCGAAACAAGTTTCACGCCTACGGGGTGCGTTTTTTGTATTTTGAGTTGGGGTTTAATTTGTGGTGTGGAAGCATGATGTTCGCAACTAAAGTCGCTCCTACCTGTAGGTTGTCATCATTTATGGCGACATCATCGTGATGCGCGCGAAACAAGTTTCACGCCTACGGAGTGCGTTTTTTGTATTTTGAGTTGGGATTTAATTTGTGGAGTGGAAGCATGATGTTCGCGACTGAAGTCGCTCCTACGAATATTGGGATAATAAACGCGATATAAAATCGCTGCTACAGATTTATATCGTGTTTTCACGCTCCTACGCAAATTGCAGGCACAAAAAAACCGACTTTCGTCGGTTTATGTCACTTTCAAGAAGAAAGTGGCGGACGCGGGAGGATTCGAACCTCCGACCGCCTGGTTCGTAGCCAGGTACTCTATCCAGCTGAGCTACGCGTCCGCATTATGTTTTTGCATGTTTAAGTCGTGCATTGACTGTATCTTAAAGACACAAAAAAACCGACAGTTTGTCGGCTTATGTCACTTTCTAAGAGAAAGTGGCGGACGCGGGAGGATTCGAACCTCCGACCGCCTGGTTCGTAGCCAGGTACTCTATCCAGCTGAGCTACGCGTCCGCAGTTGCATTTTATAATCTTGCAATGATTTTATCTTTATACTCGATATGAGTTTTCAAATATGGTGGTTGCGGGACGTCTCTTGAAAGAGTGAACCTCCGACCAAATTTGTATCTTTATACTCGATATGAGTTTCAAATATGGCGGACGCGGGAGGATTCGAACCTCCGACCGCCTGGTTCGTAGCCAGGTACTCTATCCAGCTGAGCTACGCGTCCACACGCACATTTGAACATTGCTAATTTATTCTCTTAGCAAGAGTTAAAGTAAAAAGTGGCGGACGCGGGAGGATTCGAACCTCCGACCGCCTGGTTCGTAGCCAGGTACTCTATCCAGCTGAGCTACGCGTCCACACATATTACTTTCAAGACATGCCATTTTAGGAAAAATGGTGGAGAAGGAGGGATTCGAACCCTCGATAGAGCTACAAACCCTATACTCCCTTAGCAGGGGAGCGCCTTCGGCCACTCGGCC
>NZ_LKDX01000040.1:0-36892 GCF_001401795.1 Pseudoalteromonas sp. P1-26
AGCCAAACTGACCAGCCAACCAAGAAAAATAAATATAGTTGTGAGCTTTATACTTTTAGGTTTATCCATAACCATCCTATACACATAACATGTTTATAGCGAGCTAATCGCGCGTTTTTCTACCACAGCGTAGCTCGTTTTTCTTATTAGATTATTTCTAACAAACTTGTTAACTAATTACCAGTGTTATTAAAATTTAGGAGTTCTCGCTTTTACCTCAGGATAAAAACGAGCGATTGGGTCGTTTTCTTGACTATACGAGCGACTGAGCTAAAACTGTATATATATACAGCTTTATTTCAAAGGAATGAAAATGAAAACTCGCTCTCCTTATTTAAACTACATTGCAGACTATATGCTCACTCGTCAGTATTCATTAAGAACAATTAATGCTTATTTAGGTTGGATCGCAAAATTTATTCACTTTCACAACAAACGTCACCCAAGCTCAATGGGAGATGCAGAAGTCAAAGCGTTTTTAGACCATATTGTATTAAAACGTAATATGTCACCTAGAACACAAAGTGCAGCTTTAAATGCGCTCGCTTTTTATATAAACATATTGTCAAAAATGAGCTTTCTTTAAACTTGAATTTTGCACGAAGTAATCGACAACCCAAGCTGCCTGTAGTGATGACGCCTGATGAAGTAAAGCAATTGATGAGTCATCTTTCCAAGCGATATTACTTAATCACGGGGTTAATGTATGGAAGTGGTTTGCGTGTGATGGAAGCGGTGCAATTGCGAGTAAAGGACATTGATTTTGATTACAAATGCATTCAAATTTGGAACGGAAAAGGCAACAAGCATCGTATAGTTACTCTTGCAACGGAGTTGATCCCATTACTTAGAAATCAAATTTTGCAAGTTGAAGAATATTTAAGGTTAGATTTACAAAACGAGCGATACGCAGGTGTGTGGATGCCTAACGCTTTAACTCGTAAATATCCCTCAGCTAATAAATCACTAGCGTGGCAATACTTATTTCCTTCCTACAAATTAAGTGATGACCCAGAAACTGGCGAGATACGTCGCCACCATTTCCACCCTACATGTGTTAGAAAAGCGATTAAAAAAGCATTAAAGCAAACCAATATTACAAAGGTTATTACGCCTCATACCTTGCGCCATTCATTTGCAACGCACCTATTGCAAAGTGACGCCGATATTCGCACCGTTCAAGCACAATTGGGCCATTCTGATGTCAAAACCACACAGATTTACACCCATGTTTTACAACAAGGAGCAAACGGTGTTGTAAGCCCATTAAGCAAAATTTTCTAGTTATTATTAAAGATGCGTTAACTTATCATTCAATCTGTAGGGCTTGGACCGTTTCTTGATTGCTCAAAGCAGCAGTTAGAGCATTTAACCTAACTTATTTTGGGGCAGAAACAAGTTGAAATACTAGTCATGTTTTTAATTACATTAAATGATAAATAAGTAAAAGATCCACCTTCTAAAGAAGGTGGCTTTGCATTAGCCCCCTAGAAGGGGGCGTTGTTTACTGGAGTGTTAACTGTGCCTGCTCTTGTACCTCTTCCTTTTCTTAGTGCCTGACATACCGTCTTATTATTTCTTCATTTATCCCTACTGTATCTACGAAGTACCCTCTCTGCCAAAAATGGTTTCCCCATAACTTGTTTTTCCTTAAGTATGGATATTTGCTAAATAGCTTTAACGCTATTTTTCCTTTTAAAGCACCCATTAGTTTCGAGACTGATAACTTCGGCGGTATCTTTACTACCAAATGAACATGGTCAACCTGCACATTTAACTCGACTACTTTGCACCCTAACTGCTCACAGTAAACTTGTATGCACCTGTAAACATCTCTGCCTACTTTGTTCTTCAATATTCTGAACCTATACTTTGGTGTCCAGACTATATGATATTGACATCGCCAATACACATGCGATGCTTTCTCGTATCTACTCATGTTTTTTCCTTATATGACTTCGCTAAAAATCAAATAAGGAATTAACATGAGTATTTTTTCAGGCAAAGCCTAAATGATGATAACCACCTACTGAAGTAGGTGGTTTAGGGCCGAAAACAAAAAACGAACCCGAAGGTTCGTTTTACTTTTAACTCTAACAGTCTCAGCGGCGCTCTTACTCATGAATATGAGTAAGAGCTAAGTGCTCTAGCCTGCTGTATTTTGGTCTAGTTTAAAAATTATATTTTAAGCTAACCTTATAATTTAATGGCTCACCTGGTTGAGTCCAAATTGCAGAGTATGAATTAGCGTAATAAGTTTTATCCAATACGTTATTTACAACAAACTGTAAGCTCAAATCATCATTAACATGGTAATTTGCAAATAGATTTACCAAGGTATATGAAGGTAAATAATAGGTAGGATCAATCGCTTCACCTAAACGTTCACCAACATATTGAACAGACACACCAACCGTTGAATTCGAATCGATTAAATCGCTAAGATCTCGTTTAATTTGTGCATTGGCACTGTGCTTTGGAATATTTAGTAAAGGGCTACCTTTTGGCAAACTAACCCACCAATCGGTATTAACCGTATCTTTTGCTGTTTTGGCATCAGTATAAGTGTATGCAAGATCAAACGAAGTTTGGCTAGTAATATTACCGTGTAAGTCTAGTTCAACACCATCACTTGTAACCTCGCCTAGAGCCCTAGATACACCTGCTTGTAAGTCTGTGCTTAGCATGTTGCTCTTTTGCGCATTAAATACTGTAAAGCTACCACTAACAATGTCGGTATTAAACTTAACTCCAACTTCAATAGAGGTTGTTTCTTCAGGCTCAAATGCTTCTCCATCAGCATCGAAACCGCTATTAGGTCTAAACCCTTCAGAGTAACTGCTATAAAATTGTAGATCATCAGAATAAGCATACACTAAACCTGCTCGAGGGCTGAATGTGCTTTTGTCAGCCTCTGAACGGGTTACGTTTTTATGGTTATCAATTCTTTGATCAAACCAATCGTAACGACCCCCAATTTGCATTTTCCATTTTTCAGTGATGTCGACTTGGTCTTGAATATAAATACCATAGCTATTCTGTACTTCTGTGGTGTCGAATAACAGTGAACCTGCAGGCGCCGTTTTACCGTATTCAGGCTCATACATATTTATAGCGTAACTCGTGTCATCAAGAGTCGGGCGATATCTGTACCAAACTTTATCAAAGTCAAACTTACTAGCATCAGCACCAATTAAAAGATGATGAGTGAAACCAGCAGCTTTTATACTACCGCTAAGCTCTGAACGTACAGACATATAGTTAGTTTGAAAGTCACGTTGATTATGTTGTCTGCTCAGTGTCACGCCATCAATAAAATAAACTTGTCGGCTTGGAGCAAGCTCAGCATCACTTGATTCGCTTAAAAACTCTGAGTCGCTATAACTAATACCTGTTAAAAGCGACCATTCTCCTAATTGATGCTCAAGGGTAAGCTGATGAGAAATAGCCTTAACTTCTGTAGGTTTATCACTTGGCTCACCTAAAAAAGTTTCAATAGGTAGCGCATCAATTTTACCATCTACAGCAACAATACCTCGATCGAAAGTTAAACTTTGATCAACGTACTCTAGCTCGTAATTCAACTTAGTTTTATCAGAAATTAGCCATAAAATTGAAGGTGTTAATACCGTTTTTTCCGATTCATGGTAGTCTCTAAAACCTTCACTATCTTCAACTGCACCGTTAATTCTAAAGGCCACTTGGTCCGTAATTGCATTAGTATAGTCGCCTTCTGCGCGATAACTTTGCCAGCTACCAGCTGTCACTTTTACATAGCCTTGTTGTTCAAACTGCGGTTTTTTTGTAATGATATTAATCGTACCGCCAGGCTCAGAGCGTCCATAAAGTGCAGAGCCAGTTCCTTTCATGATTTCTACATAATCGATATTACTCGTATCACGAACACCGCTAAAGCTACGTCCAGACGAGAAACCGTTAATTAAAAAGCCTGATGGAATATTCTCATCGCCCACTAAACCACGTATAGCGAAGCTTTCCCATAAACCACCAAAATCATTTTGTTCTGAAATACTTGGAGTTAAATCGAAAATGTCACTTAAGGTGGTTACACCAGCCTCATTAAGTGTGTCTGATGAAATAAACTCGACAGATTGTGGTTGCTCATTCAAAGGAACATCCCCACGAAACGCTTGCCTTACACCCGACACAGATATTTTTTCTATGTCTGATGGCTCTGTAGTGGCATATGCGGAAGATGTAAAAATTGCGCTAATCATGATTGAAAGGGCTGATTTTTGGTATCTGTTCATTCTATCTCTCAGGTATGAATTGTAGTTATTCAATAAAGCTTGTAGTTATGAGGTAAGGGCTTACATTATCAATTACCTGTATATGCAATTAATAATACTTATCATTTATAGTATGATATACAATTAAACAACCGAGAACTAGCCTCGCAAACAACAGAAATTAAAAAACTTAAATCAACGCTCAATTTATAAACACTTAGAGAAAAAAATGAACAAAGTTACTTTAGCCTGCATTACATTAGCTATATCAATTTCCAGCATTTACAGCGCAAAAACACAAGCACATGCAATATGGTTTGCTGAGCGCTCATCACAACTAGCACTGATATATGGTGAAGGCGCACAAGATTTAGACACCGTTAAGCGCCAAGGCAAAGTTAAAACAGTTACTGGCTATAACAAAAATTGGCAAAAACAAAGTGTTAAACTTGTTGAGTCAGGGCATATGATGATACTGAGCGATAACACGGTTTATGCTGTTACAGGAATGCTAGATAACGGTTTATGGAGCAAAACTAAAGATGGTAAATGGTTTGCTAGTGGCCGTGATCAAATCCCTGATGCAGTTTTAAGCGAGCATACAAAAAAACATGCTGTACACTTGCGTGGCCCTCTTACAGAAATTCCTCAACTTAAAGAACAACAGTTACAAATTATCCCAATAGGTGAGAGCTTTTCAGATCAAAAAGGTGCATTGGTTAGTTATCGCATAATATTTAATGGTAAGGCAGTTCAAGGCGCTAAAGTGATTAATGATATTGTGAACGACCCAGATCAAAAGCCTCTGATAAGCAATCATGAAGGCGTAGTGACATTGCCACTACGTAATCAAGGTTTAAACGTAGTTGCCGCAATATATGATGAAAAAAGTACCAATCTCGCTGTATTTGATAAGACCGAGCACTTAGCAACACTTTCATTTGTTTTACCCCATGCTGAAGAGTAGTTTTTAATTAGCTACTTATATTCAAACAAAACTTTGTGGGCCTAGACTTACAATAAGTCTAGGCCCTTATGCACTTTTAGTGGCCCTTTAAATAAGTGAGTAGCACGCTACTCCTCCGCTGCACTTAAGCCTCACCTAGTGTTGTTGTAAATTACAAGTTTAATTATTACAGTAGAAAGCATGTTTACGAACAGTTCTAAACTTCTACGTTAAGGTGCACATTTCAACTTGAAAATTCACAAGTAAAACCGAGTCCCACCATTCCATTTTAAAGATGAACAATAATGAGCAATACTAAAATCATCAAATTATGAGAGTTAGGGTATTCAAAATGATTAAGACAGTTACTTTTGCAATGATGCACTTCGCAATCGCTTTTGCAGTGACTTATTTTTTAACCGGTAGTTTTTTAATTGGTGGCTTGGTTGCTATTGTTGAGCCAGCTGTAAACACTGTTGCGTTTTACTTTCACGAAAAAGTGTGGCGTAAAGTTGAAACTCAGAATAACTTTAAACAAGATTCAGATGGGATAATGTTTGCATAAGAATTAACTAGATTAAATTGGCTCACAAACCAACGAATATCCCCATATTACACCTCGAACTGTAAATTAAGCTTTGCCACTAGAGCCGGTGGCAGAGCTTCAGACCAAAACGGCTAAAACTGTTTTTAATTAATAACCGAAATTAATGAGCCTTTTGATTATTCTTAGTAAAAGAGTGCAAGGCTTCCCCTCCTTAGATACATGCCAAGCCACGCTAAATAAATAAGTATATAACTATGAATTTAAAGGAAAAAATAGCAATCCATTTAACTATATTTTATTAAATATAAACTCTTAATAGCGAGCTAACGCCCTCCAATTTAGAGCTAATACTCAAATTAGGCTTGCAATTATCGCTTTTCAGCTTACACTCGTACGCCAAGTGAGCGTACACCTGTAAGCTATAGGCGAAAAATGAGAGCGTTATTAAATTCATTATCAAAACATTTACTGCATCATCAATCATGGGCTGGGTACTGGGAGCCGGTGGTTCAGTGCTTTAAACCTGGCTGGCGCGAAGGCTACTTCCGTGCACAAGTAAAACATGTACAGGTGTTTGCTGAACAAAGCGTTGAGGTGATTATTGAGCCAGAAAAAACATGGCCAGTTCATCAAGCAGGCCAGCACATTGCGTTAACAATACAAACGAATGGTCGACTGCTAACGCGTGTATTTACCATCGCAAGCGAACCACAACTGGCAAGGCAGCAGCGACAAATTCGTTTATTGATCCGCAGCCAAGAGAGCGGCGCATTTACGTCAAAGCTAACAAACTTGAGGCCAGGGCAATGGCTTAATATTTCTGAGCCTAAAGGCCAGTTTGTTATGCCAAATACCGCGCGTTCTTTAATCATGCTTGCCGGTGGCTCAGGCATTACGCCATTTATAGCCATGCTTAAATCAATACCTGCTGATAGCAAACAAACTATAACCCTGCTTTATTATGCAAAGCCGAACAGCCACTGGCTTAAAGATGAACTTGAGCAACTAAAGCAATCGCTGAGCAATTTTGATTATCACTTACTTGAGCGCAACAAAGATGGTGATGCGACGACATGGCTGACAACAAATGCGCATAAACACTGGTTAGTGTGCGGCCCAGCAGCTTTGTATAAGCAAGCAGCCGCTTTAGCTAAGCAATTAAATACGCCTATCGACAGTGAGCATTTCAGTGCAGTCCCTGCTGTTTTAGCAACCTCTGATAAGCACGAACTAACACTCACTCATCAGGGCAAAACATTCACTATTGATAACCAACAAACCTTACTGACTCATTTACAAGCGAATGAACAACCGGTGTCAGTTGGCTGTGGTATGGGAATTTGCCATCAATGCCAATGCGTTAAAAAGCAAGGCATCGTGCGTGATATTCGTACCGGTGAGCTCTCTGATAGCTCAGAGCAATTAATTCAACTTTGCATATCGCAACCTGTCAGTGACGTGGAGTTATCAGCATGAACACAACAAAAACAGTCAATTTTGAAAAATTAGCAGCTCAACTCGATAGCGTTAAAGCAGATGTAAAATCAAAACTCGGTGAGCAAGATGCAAAATACATTCGCCGCGTTATTGTTTGCCAGCGAGTGTTTGAATGGGGTGGCCGAGTTTTATTAATGCTAGGCTTTATTCAGCCTGTTTTATGGCTAGTGGGTGTGCTTAGTTTAACCACAGCAAAAATCCTCGATAACATGGAAATTGGCCACAATGTGATGCATGGCCAATACGACTGGATGAATGATAAATACATAAATTCAAAGTCTTACGAGTGGGATATAGCGTGCGATGGGGCTAGTTGGAACCGTGTTCACAACTACGAGCACCACACCTATACCAATATTATTGGTAAAGATCGCGACTTTGGCTATGGATTACTTCGCTTATCGAATGACTTTCGTTGGCGGGTAAAAAACCTATGGCAATTTGTTACTTACCTATTACTCAGTGTGCTGTTCCAATGGGGAGTGTCGTACCATGAAATGGCAGCCGAGCGAGTATTTTTTGGCAAGAAAAAAGATGACCGCGATTACAAAGTACCGCACAGCGAACTGAAAAAGCGCTTTTTTAGTAAAGGTGCGCGCCAGCTAGTGAAAGACTACCTGCTCTTTCCACTGATTGCTGGGCCTTTATTTTTGTGGGTTTTGGCGGGCAACCTAGCGGCTAATTTATTACGTAACCTGTGGACCTCAACCATTATCTTTTGCGGGCACTTTACCGGTGAAGTTGAAACATTTAACCAACAAGACTGCGAAAATGAATCACAAGGTCAGTGGTATTACCGCCAAGCGTTGGGCTCATCAAATATCAAAGGCGGTAACCTGTTTCATGTAATGACTGGGCACTTGAGCTATCAAATAGAGCATCACTTATTCCCCGATTTACCCGCAAAACGCTACCGCGAAATTGCCCCTAAGGTACAAGCTATCTTTAAAGAACACGGTATCCACTACAATACCGGCGGCTTCTTTCGCCAGTACTTTTCTGTCGTAAAACGAATTGTGCGCTACTCTTTTCCGTAATTGATAAACGCCAGTGCATAGCGCTGGCTTTTTTATAAATAATTTTATGGCAAGGAATTAGCTTCGAGAATCAGTTCGTTAATTTCTAACTGTAATTCATCATCTGCTGTTTGTTCCGTGAAAGTTAAAGCTGTATTGGCAAAGTTTAGCGCTAGGGCCTTATCAGCTTTCTCTAGGTAATTCTCTGCAATCGCAAAATTAATCGACGCTAAATAATCCTCTAGTTCGAGTAACGTTGCTAGCTCTAGCGCTTTGAAATAATAGCTAAGTGCAACTTCTGGCTTTTGATAGGTAAAGTCAGCGAGCGTTTCCCATTGAAACGGATGATCAAGCGGTGTGCCTGCAAACTTGTCGCAGATTTCTTTTATTTGATTGTACGCCACCCACTCTTGTTGTTTATTGTTAGCATTAACAATATCAAGCGCAAGTTGATGAATCGCCTCATAATGAGGTGGCTTTTTAATTGATTCAACCTCTCCAAATTGTTCCTTATGCATTCCCTGCCCTCTCTAAGCTAATTAAATCTCATTCGATTCAGACCAAACCCGTAACTCATCGAGTATATGCAGTGCTGAGCGGCCAAAATCAGTAAGTTCATAGGTCACTGCTATCGGGCGGGTGCTAATAACATGACGGGTGATCATCGCTCTACTTTCAAGCTCTTTTAGGCGCTGGTCTATCATCTTTTTGCTTGCACCACCGAGCATGCGCGTTAAATCATTAAAGCGCACAGGGCCATCTTTTAAATGATAGATAATAGAGCCCGTCCATTTACCGCCAATCAAACGCATGCCTTTTTCAATAGCACACGGCTCCATGCAAGCATTTAAAACTTTTTTTCTACCCTTACTATCTGTTTCTACTGAACTTTCCAAAACAACCTCGCGTTTTTCAGCCTAGTTACAAAAAGGTGACTGGTTGATTAAATAACCTAGGTTACTATTATATACCACGGAATGTATTTTGAACACGATAAAGTAATTAGCAAACGGATACTCAACTATGAAAAACGTATTAATTATTAACGCACATCACTATTACCCTTTTTCTGAAGGTAAGTTAAATGCTGCTTTAATCGAAAAAGCCGACGCTTTTTTTCAAGCAAAAGGCTATCAAACTCGTGTGGTTAATACACAAGACGAATTTGATGTAGAAACTGAACTTGAGAACCATCAATGGGCAGATATCGTCTTTTTGCAATCACCTATTAATTGGATGGGCATGACTTGGTCATTCAAAAAATACATGGATGAAGTGTACACCGCGGGTATGGGTGGAGCGCTTTGCCATGGTGATGGTCGCCATCAAGACAATCCAAAAGCCAATTACGGTAAAGGCGGCACCTTAAATAACACTCAATATATGATGTCGCTGACCTTAAATGCACCTGCAGAATCATTTGCAGATGCCGCTGACTTTTTTGAAGGTAAAAGTGTTGATGACCTTGTTTTCCCAATGCATATGAACTTTAAATTTTTCGGTATGCAAGCGTTACCTACTTTCGCCTGTTATGACGTGATGAAAAATGCAGACATCGAGAGCGACTTTGCGCGCTTTGAAAAACACTTAAACGATAACTTTTAAGGAACACTCATGAGTAACGAATCTGTTTATAGCAATAAACTCCATCCGGGCAGTGCATTTCCTAGTATTAGTGCTGCACTTTTGAATGGTGAAAAGACTGTTCTTGGTCAACCTCAACACGGTGCAAGCTGGCAGCTTGTTGTTGTTTATCGTGGTAAGCATTGCCCTTTATGTACTCGCTATTTAAACAGCCTCGAGCAGTACAAAGCTGCGCTATTAGAAACGGGTGTTGATGTAATTGCTGTTTCAGGCGATAGCAAAGAGCAGTTAGAAGCGCATTTAGAGCAGTTATCAGTGTCATTTTCACTTGTTTACGGTTTGACTACAGAGCAAATGAAAACATTAGGTACTTACATATCTGATCCCCGTTCACCGCAAGAAACAGATCACCCTTTCGCAGAGCCTGCACTGTTTGTGGTTAACGAGCAAGGTAATGTACATGTGGTTGATTATTCTAATAACCCATTTGTAAGACCTGATTTAGCAACCTTGGTAAGTGGGCTTAACTGGATACGCGATCCAAAAAATAACTACCCAATTCGCGGTATGCATAAGTAGAGAGTAGCCATGAGCAAATTTACAACTTTGCTGATTGGCTTGGTGAGCATAATAATGTGCTCGCCACATGCCTTTTCAGCACAACTCCCCCATGCACATATTGCTTCACCTAATCACTATGAAGTATTGCTAGATAACAGTGACGTACTTGTTTTGCGTATGACTTTAGCACCAGGTGAGCAAGATAATTGGCATAAGCATAATGCTGAAACTGTCTACTTTGAGACAGGTGGTAAGGCAACCATCAGTACAAAAGAGTCACAAACAACACTTGAGATCCCCAATGGCTATGTGATGTGGCATGACGCATGGACTCACCAAGTCAAAAATGAAGGTGAAACCACCATCACTGCAATTATTGTTGAGAGCAAATAGGTAGGAGCAATTATGGCATTAGAAAACCACCCTATGTGGCGCTTACCTAAGCATCACCTAGATTTAAAAAGTTCACATGACCATGTTCATTGGGTTGAATTATTTTATGACCTTATTCATGTGGTAATCATTTTTCTGCTAGGTAATTTTTTAAGCGACCACTTACATTTAAGTGGTTTTCTTACTTTTGCAGGTTTATTCATCACCGTATGGTTCGCGTGGGCTGACTCCAGCGTTTTTAACTCACTCTATGTCAGTACAGATGTAAAACATCGGCTGATCATGGCCTGCCAAATTGTCACCGCCATGGTTATGGCAGCCTCTATTCCCCATGTACTTGACAAAGGCTGGACATATTTTGCATTGGCCTATGCAGCTAACCGACTTATTACAGCGTATTTATTTCATCGCACCAATCAATTAGGGATCGAATCAACAAAATTAGCACGCAGTGTGAGCCGTAACTACTTTGCTCTTGCCATTATCTTCGCAACCACAGCTTTTATGCCTGCACCCTATAGTTATTGGGTATTTGGCACTGCGATTGCCGCTATCCAAGTTTTATATATGGCTCCAAAAATTGGTGTACTTGAAAATAAACGTTTTTTACCACGCCTTGGGCATATGTCTGAGCGCTTTGCCCTTATACTGCTCATTGTCTTAGGCGAAGGTTTCTTTAAATTGGTGATTACTTTATCAGAAAAAGGAATTTATAAAGTCGACCCCTCTGTACTAGCTAACTTTATGTTTGGCGGTATTGCAGTATTTGTGCAATGCTGGATTTACTTTGACTTTGTTGGCAATGGTAAACCTAAAAATCAGCATAAATGGACACTCGTAAGTTGGTGGTTAGCACACCTATTTTTAATGTTATGTGCAGTTATGGTTGGCGTTGCACTCGCCGGCGAAGTGAAAGCTGGGTTTTGGCAACCTTACCCACTTAAATATGGGGTCATTGGCTGTGTAGGGTTAGCAGGCTACTTATTGAGTTTATTGTGGATCCAGTTAATGATCGAACACCGTGTAGCGCATCGTTTTGCAACAGCTAAAGTAAGAATGTTTGGCGTTATACTCGCTTTGGTTACTATTCCTATTTTACCTCATGTACCTTCGCTCATTGGCAACATACTTTGGGGCACTGCACTGATTTCACAAATTGCCTACCCAGTCACTCGCGCATACTTTACCCTTTCAAAAGAAGAAGCTAATTCATAAAGATTAAAACACCTTTGCAAAAACAACAAAGGTGTTTTGTTATCCCTGCTGTTTTTCGCAAAAAAAAATTAGCGCCACAATACCCTCATTACTTAACCATAAATCACTTTCAGGGCCGCATTAAATTGTTAAGTTTCGCTTAGCTATGCCCCTTAAAGTTTGGAGTCATAATGAGTTTTGATAAATTAGCACATAAGCCATTCTCAATTGGTGTTGAACTTCCACTTGATAATGACTGGGCAAATTTCAAACAACAATCAAATCAATCATTTGGGATCCCTGATTTAGCTAACCATGAATCACGTGTTCAACTTGCTGATGAGCTTGGCTATGTTGCGGCATGGGTTCGCGACGTGCCGATTTATGACCCTCAATTTGGTGATGCTGCCCAAGTTTATGAAACTTTCAGCTACCTTGGCTATTTAGCAGCTAAAACCAAGAATATATTACTTGGCACCGCAGCGGTTGTATTGCCATTGCGCCAACCTTGGCTTGTTAAAAAGGCAGCAAATACTGTGCAAGCGCTAAGTAATGATCGGCTAATTTTAGGTGTTGCCAGTGGTGATAGACCCATTGAATACCCTTTATTCGATATTGATTTTGCAAGCCGTGGTGAGCAACTACGTGAATCTGTTTCGCTACTTAAAGGCGCCCCTAAGCGACCTTTAGAAGCGGGTCAAAAGCTACTACCAGAAGTGAAAGATTTCCCACTTTATGTAGCAGGTCTTGCTCAGCAAAGCCCTCAATGGGTTGGCGAAAACATGGACGGCTGGCTTGCTTACCCAGGCACACCTGATGATCATCAAAAGCGTGTCGCCTTGTGGCGAGATGTCGCAGGTAATAAGCCGTACGTTAGTTTTATTCATTTAAATTTATTAGATGATCCTGATGCACCTATAAAACGTCACCGTTTTGGGGTTGAAACAGGCGTCAACGGACTCATCTCAGAGCTAAAGGCAATGAAAAATGCCGGTGTGAATCACATTGGCCTGCATTTTAGACGTAACGAATTACCCATCGAATGGGCATTAAAGCACATCGGCGAACATGTTTTGCCCAAGTTCCATAATTAAGGAGTTATGATGTCACAATCAATTATGCCAAAACTGGGTTTTGGTACATTTAGATTACAAGACGAAGTTGCATATCAAAGTGTGCTAACAGCTATTGAAGAGGGCTTTAGACACATCGACACCGCGCAAATTTACGGTAACGAAGAAGCTGTTGGCCGAGCGATTAAAGACAGTGGTGTTGCACGTGGTGAGTTATTTATTACCACCAAAGTATGGAATGATAAGTTAAATAAAACGGACTTTATTAACAGCGTAAAAGAGAGCCTGACTAAACTACAACTAGATCACGTCGACTTACTGCTTATTCATTGGCCAAGCCCAGCCAATGGCGAAAGCATGCATGAGTATTTAACCGAGTTACAATCAGCAAAAGAGCTTGGTTTAACGAAAGAAATTGGTGTTTCAAACTTTACCATTGCACAAATGGAAGAAGCCTTAAGTATTTTGCCAAAAGGCGCCTTATTTACCAATCAAGTTGAAGTTCACCCCTACCTAACCAACCAAAAAGTACGTGATTTTTGTGCGCAAAACGACATTCTCGTTACCGGCTATATGCCATTTGCGGTAGGTAAAGTACTTAAAGATCCAACCATTAAAGCGATTGCAGACAAACACCAAGTGAGCACCGCTGAAGTGGTCATTGCTTGGGAATTAGCTCATGACATGGTGACGATACCGTCATCGACCAAACGCGAAAATATGGCTACCAACTTAAAAGCCCTTTCGCTTAGCTTAAGCCAAGACGAGATCAATCAAATTGATGCCCTTAGTTGCGGCGACAGGCAAGCAAACCCGGATTTTGCTCCTGACTGGGATCATGATGAAGTAAAGACAACTCATGCTTGGCAGTTTCAAGGTGCTGATAAAGCACTCGCTTTGGGATTAAAAGCTGTACCAGCACTTAAAGCAGGGCAAATTTTAGTCCGAAATCTAGCGGTTGGCATCAATCCAGTTGATTGGAAGTTTATTCAAGCTGATCCTATTAATTGGACAGATACACACACTCCTGGTGTAGACGGTGCTGGGGTTATTGAGAAGGTAGGCGATGGTGTCGATAGCAAACTAATCGGTAAAACAGTCGCTTATCATCATAGTTTGAGTGAAAACGGTAGCTTTGCTAAACACACAGTACTTTATGCAGAGCGTGTTATGCAGGTGCCAAAAGGGTTAGCTGCTAATGTTGCTGCTGCATTACCTTGCCCACTGCTTACTGCATGGCAAGCTTTTAGCAAAATACCATTACGCAAAGATGAAAAAGTATTAGTAACCGGCATGGGAGCTGTTAATAAACTGCTTACACAAATGCTGAATCACAGTGGCTTTGAAGTACATGCTTTATCAAAAAGCCTAACGACTGAGCAAGCCGTAAAGCTTGGCGTTAAGTTAGTATTACGCGACGCACCATCTGAAGGTGGCTACTTTGCACTCTTTGATGCTAATGGTCCTGAAGAAGCTAAAAAGTTAGTGCCACTTCTACAGGCAAATGGTCATGTGATCAGTATTTTAGGACGTATTGAAACCCCCGTCGATGAGCCATTCACGCGCACTATTTCTTATCATGAAATTGCCCTTGGTGCATTACACGATTATGGTGATACACAGCAATGGCAACGTCTTGTAAGTGATGGCGAAAAGCTCCTTAATGACATTGCGTCGGGTACTTTAAATGTTGAAGAACCCACTGACTTTGAATTTAACAATCTCAATGACGCCCTTGAGTTTTCTAAAGTTCAAAAGCAAAAAGCCGTTGTAGTTGTTTAGTTATCATTTAAAAGGCCTCTTCTGAGGCCTTTTTATTTTATTCTGCTGTTTCTTTAGGTGTATTGTTGAATACAGCTAAATGATAAATAATCACTAAATTCGCTATAAACCACAGATCTTTAATTACAAACTGACCTAATCGCTCAAACACTGTAACGCTGCTAAGCGCATTAGGTGCGGTAATTAAAAAAGTTTGTGTCATGATAAATACCGAGCAACAGGCTAGTCCTGCAAGTAAAATAAGTTTCGCATTTCTGATAAATAAGCCAACACCTAACAGCGCCACACTCAAAATATCAAATATGCCAATCGCATTTGATGCTCCTTGCACGCTAAAAACAATATACAACCAAGACATAAACGGTGAAGATTCAACAAGGCTAACAATCGCATTTGCTTCAAAAGCAAAAAACTTCATGGCGCCAATCCAAACCAGCACTAATGCCACCGATGCATAATTTAAGGCAATATGCGCTTTATCACTTAAAGCATCTTTATAAAACACAAATAAAAACAGCGGAATAACAGCAAAATACTTAATGATCCCCTGCCCCGACCCAATTACAGGAAAGCCCCCTTCACTTGCAAGCCAACGATTAGCGCCAAACAGCGTAATCAAACAGAGCAGTGATATAGCAAATGCAGTGATGCTCGGAAGCGCTCTATTAAGAAACCCTAAATGTGAATGAAGGCTGGTAATGCCAACAAAGCAAAATGCAAAGCCTGCAATCATACTCATGATGTGATCAGGTACCTGAGTCTCTAAGCCATAAAACGAAAATATACTGCCAATAGCATTGGGGTTTGCCCCCAAAATAAAAGACAAACCCAATAAAGAAAAACTGATAGTAATAAGTGCAATCACTAAATTATTTGATGTACGTAAATTCATTTAAACCCCTCTTTACTGCTTGTTTAAAAGACCTTAGTTAGGGGTAAAAACATTCATAATTAAATAAAATATAAGAAAAGTCTGAGTACTACTTTATCCAGGTAACTGAAAAACAACTAAAAGAATCGCTGCTATTTACCGTTAACTAGGCAAAAATAAATCTCTTTTATTCAATATCAGCAATTTTGTTCAAGTTTTTAGGTTGCCTGCTTCGCTATATTGGCGTAGGAATAATAACGAAGCGCACAACCTTCAGGAGCATCTGTGAGCAAAAACAATCACTTTAAGTACATCAACAACGAACAGCATCAGAGCATCTCGATGTTGACGGCGACTATGAGTGATTTTACCTATGCAAAGCATGCTCACGAAGAGTATTCAATTGGCATTACTCTACAGGGGCGGCAAGATTTCTTTTGACGTAATGCGTTTTATAAAAGCGTACCTGGCAATGTTATTTTGTTTAACCCTGAAGATATTCACGATGGTCACTCTGGCACTGAGCAAAACCTAGAGTATCTAATGCTGTATATTCATCCCGATGAATTTCAGCCTTTGTTCAAAGCGCTAGGATATAAGCAAGATTGCACATTACGTATGGCAAACACCTTATATGCTGATCCATTACTGCGTAATCAAGTGATTCACTTATCAAGGCTTTTACAAACAGATTGCACGAGCAAAATAGAGCGAGAAGCTGCACTACTGCAAATGGCGCAGTCTTTAGTAAGGCTCAACGGAAGCCTTGATTTACCGCCATTAAGCACCCGTGTTGATAGCTTACTACTGCGCGCAAAAGACTATATTTTGGCAAATATCGACAATGACATCTCTATTGATGACATTGCCCATGCTGCCACTATGTCGAAGTTTCATTTTATCCGCCGCTTTCGCGAGCACTTCGGTATTACTCCACATCAATATGTTTTGAACTGTCGTATTAATTATGCCCGTAGAGCGTTACAGGTTGGCCGCGATGCCACCAGCGTGGCGGTTGAATCTGGTTTTGCAGATGCCAGCCACCTCAATCGTAACTTCAAACGAGTATTCGGTATGACACCAAAACAATTTCAACTGCAATGGGCTCGTAGATAGAGCTAAATTACTGATTTGGAGCTGTTATGGCAGATATTTTTGCATATGCTATTGGCATTATGTACACCCCTGGGCCAATCAATTTACTCGGTTTAAGCAGTGGCTTAAATAAACAAACACGTTCACACCTTGGGTTTTTTATCGGCGTGGGTAGCGCGATGTTTATCTTATTTGTGCTGCTTGGCTACCTTGGCTTACAAGTGATCAATCCGCAGTTTTTGCCTTATGTGAGCTTAATTGGTTGCGGCTATATTTTGTATATTGCTTGGAAGGTCGCAAAAGCAAATGTACAGGTGAGTGATACCTCAGGGGATACCTCACTTAGCTTTTTCGATGGCCTGTTTATGCAGCTATTAAATCCAAAAGCCTTGGTGGCCACTTTGCCAATTGCTACGATTCAGTTCCCAAGCGCAGATATTACCGGCGCTGCAATCGTATTTTGGTCTCTTATTTTAGCCATTCTTGCCTTTGGTGCTCCTACAAGTTACTCGTTAGCTGGCTTAATGCTTGGCAAACAAGTATCACGACCGGGTGTTTTTAATGTGTTTAATAAACTGATGGCTGTTTTGTTGGTTTATGTCGCGCTAATGATTGCCTACGAGCATGTGCTGACCCCGTTAATGGCCTAAAATTGATCATCCCGAGCAAACAGGCATAATAGCCTTATTCAGCAAACAGTTATCACAAAACGATGCAAGGCAATCTATCTATTCGCTCTTACAGTACTAAGCCTGTTAGTCATAGCCATGACTATCATCAACTTGTACTGCCTTTAAAAGGTGTGATTGCTATTAGTGTGGGTGATTTTCAAGGTAAAGTCGCCCCCGGTGAATGCGTGGTTGTCAAAGCCTCGCAAACGCACCTGTTTACCGCAATGCCAGAAGCCCGGTTCGTGGTGGCCGATATGCCAAAGCTACCAGATAACCTGGCCACTGCTGAGCGCTGCGTGTTTGCTATTAATCAATCACTTTGGGCATTTTTGCAGTTTGTGGCAAAGCAACTTGAGCAAGCGGTTAATAATGAGTTAGAACTTGCCATGTTTAACACCTTCGATTTGCTGCTAGCTGAGCAAATTATGCAGCCTAAGGTCGACAGCCGAATTAGCGAGGCACTGCTTTATATTGACAGTCACTTAAGCATTCCTCTTCACATCAAACACCTTGCCAGCATTGCCTGTTTAAGCCCAACGCAATTTAAGTTGCTGTTTAAGCAACAAACCGGATTGACTGTCATGAACTATGTAACCAAACAGCGAATGGAAAAAGCCCAAGCCTTACTCAGCCATACCGACTATCCGTTACAACGTATTAGTGAGTTAGTTGGTTACAATGAGCTTTCGTCTTTTAGCCGCAGTTTTTCAAAGTACTTTGGTTTATCACCAAGTAAATTCAAAAAATAACTTTAGTTTTTAACGTCAACAAAACCGTCCTTTTTGTCAAAAATTGCACATCAATTCTGATTATGCTTTTGATATCTTAAATTTAAAGCGAATCACCAATGAACCATACCATCGCGACCATTGCCGTTTTAGTTGCCAGTGTGTTTTGGGGCACAACGGGTACAGCCGCAAGCTTTGCACCAGACATTAGCCCTTTTGCAATAGGAGCCTTTGCGATGGGATTTGGCGGGGTATTACTTTGCCTAACCTCACTAACTCAGCTAATAAACAATGCGAGTACACTGCGTAAGCATTACCCTCTAACCCTACTAGGCTCAGCCTGTGTGGCTATATATCCTCTAGCATTTTATACCTCAATGAATAGCGCTGGCGTAGCAATTGGCACTGTTGTTTCGATTGCCAGCGCCCCTTTATTTACCGTCTTATTGGAATACTTAATTGAGAAAAAGCCTTTTGCAACTCGCTGGCTAGTCAGCTTTTGCTTTGGTGCAGTAGGCATTTGCTTAATCGCGTTAGGCAAAGACTCACACTCTGCTGCTAAGGGGCTGTTTAGCCAAAACATCGGCATTTTACTTGGCTTAATTGCAGGGCTTACCTATGCGGGCTATTCATGGGTTGCCAAACGTTTAATTAGCAACGGCGTTCATTCAAGAGCGACTATGGCAAGCCTATTTGGCGGCGCTGCATGTGTACTCTTGCCTTCGTTATTGATCACTGGAGATACGCTTTTTGCCACAGTTACCAATACCAGCGTGGCGCTTTACATGGCCATAGTGCCGATGTTTTTCGGTTATTGGCTATTTAGTATTGGCTTAAAAACCATAGCTGCGAGCCAAGCCGTGCTCATTACTTTACTTGAGCCTATTATCGCCACCGTACTGGCTATTGTTATTTTAAATGAGCAATTTCAGCAAATTGGCTGGCTTGGAATTGGTTTAGTGGGCGTTAGTTTGGTAATTCAAACGGTCAATATTAAGCAGTTCGTGATACACTGCAAAAAACGCATATTGACGATTTAAGATGAGAAAAGACAGCCGACTATCGCGGGTTTTACATGTGCTGATCCATTTAAACAGTTACAGCCACCCTGTTACATCAGAGACATTAGCAAACATGTTAATGACCAACCCTGTGGTTGTACGCCGTACTATGGCGTTACTACGTCAAGCGGGTTATGTATCGGCAATAAAAGGTCACAATGGCGGCTGGCTACTGGCCACTCCCTTAACAGACATCACTTTATTTGATATTCACCAAGCGCTTGGCGAAAAGAACCTATTTGTAATTGGTCTAACCGATGAGCACAGCAACTGCCCTATTGAGCATGCAGTTAACAGCGCCCTGCAAAATGCGATGGATGACGCAGAAGCACTGTTATTAAAACGTTTTGCTGAAGTGTCGCTTGCAGAGCTTGCCAGTCAATTTAAAAAGTAGGCTTACCTTGAAAAACTTGGTGACTTCACAAACTTATACAACACTGTAATTGGCAGGGGTTTACTAAAGTAATAGCCTTGTACTTGAGAACACTCAAGCTCTTTCAGTATGTTCAGCTGCTGCTCGCTTTCAACGCCTTCAGCAATTGACTCCATATTTAACGCGCTGGCTAAATCAATCATGGCTTTAACAATTGCCTTATCAGCATCGCTGGGGTTTTCTAAATCATCAATAAATGATTTGTCTATTTTGAGCTTATCAAGCGCAAAGTCTTTTAAGTAATTCATTGATGAGTAGCCTGTGCCAAAGTCATCAATCGACATTTTAAACCCTGCTTCACGCAGTTTAGTAATCGTACTTAAAGCAAACTGAGGGTTACCAATGGCAATTGTTTCCGTTAATTCAAGTTCAATACATTCAGGCTCAATAGAGTAAGTTTGTAATACCGAAATTAAATCACCAAGCAGCTGCTTTTTAACAAACTTCGTTGCCGATAGATTTATTGCAAAGGTCATTGCTGGCATATTGTCATCTTGCCACTGGCGAATTGTTTTAACAGTATTTTCGAATACCCAGTCATCAATTTTGCTAATGAGGCCACTGCTTTCAGCAATGGGAATAAACTCAGCAGGTGATACATTGCCTAATGTTTCGCTGTGCCAACGTAATAATACTTCAACAGCCACCACAGCACCTGAGGCAATATCAATTTGCGGTTGAAAGACTAAATAAAGCTCATTATCTTCAAGGGCAAAATTAAGAGCATTGATGATTTGTAATTGCCTAAGCCCAGATTTATTCATTTCTTCGGCGTAAAATAACGCATTGTTTCTACCTAACCGCTTAACCTCAAACATCGCTGATTCAGCCATTTGCAATAGGGGCTCAAATTCTTTACCATCAATTGGAAACAAGGAAACCCCGACCGATGCTGTAACAACAATGAGTTCATCATTTATTGTAAGTGGCTCACTGATCACTTTTAATAAATCGTGGCTGCTCTTATTTATAGCGCCGGTGGAGGTATAGGGCGTGATAAATGCAAAGCGGTCGCTTTGCAGCCGTGAAACCATAATATGCTCACCCATAAAGTTACAAATTCGCGCACTCAAGCTTTGTAACACTAGGTTGCAACTTGCCATACCCAATGCTTTATTGAGAATTTTAAAGTTATCTAAACCAATTAAAATAAAGGCTGCTTTTGTATCTGCTTGAAGCTTAATGGTTTGTTCAAATTCCATCTGCAACTTGTCTTGGTTTGCAAGCCCCGTTAGCTGATCAAAATAAGAAAGTTGATGTATGAGGGTTTCACTTTCGACTTCTTTGGTTACATCATGCTGAAACGAAATGTAGTTACTTACCTTCCCTTGCTTATCCATTATTGGGTAAATGGTCGTTTGCTCAACAATCACCTTACCGTGCTTGGTCATGTTAACCAAAGCACCCACCCAGGCTTTTCGATTTTTTAAGTGCTCCCACATTGTTTGATAAACAGCTGGTTCAGTTTGACCGGCACTGATTTTATGCGGGCTCTGACCTATTAGTTCATCATACTCGTACTGACACATATCGAGGTAAGCGCGATTCATATACTCAATTTTTGCATCTGTATTGGTAAACATAATGGGGTGTGGGTTTTGCTCAACCGCTTGAGACAATATGTGCATGCGTTTGTTTAGAGTAATTTTATGAAACCATTGCCACACTGACTCAGCCCAAACCGTTAGCATGTTTTTATCTTGTACACTAAACACCTTGCTTTGATGCTGCAAAATAATGGCCATATGGCACTGACTATGGCGTATCACTGGCACCACTAACAATGAGTTAGAGTCGCCAGGTAACCCGTATTCTTTCGCATGTTTTCGGTTAACAATGACAGCTTGCCCTGCCGCAATTTTGCCTTGTAACTTTTCAGTGCACACATCAAAAACATTACCTTTCTGGGCTCGATAATCATGTTGCTTTTGTTCGTTACAAATAAACAAGGCTGCGCCATCGCAATTGGTAATTTCGAGGGCTTGATTAACAGCATAATTCAACAACACATCTTGATCGTCTTGAAACGAAATTTCGGTTAGCTGTAATAAACCCCTATTAAATTTACTTTGCTGAGCAAGTGCCGCCATACGCCCAACTTTATCCGACACATCGCGGGCGTTTACTAAATACGTTGGTCCATCATTATCGTGTTCGAACAAGGTAATCGAAAATTCAAAATGAATAACCCAACCATTTACGCTAATGGGTAAGGTATTGACCAAACAAACAGCTGATTTTTTTGCCTCCATTAGCGTGCGCACAAAATCTTGCGCATCAGATTTTTCAAACATACTACTAATATTTTGCCCAACCATCGCTTTAGTAAAGACATGGCTATCGGAGTTATCACTGAAGACTTCGCGAAAAGTACCGTCTTTTTCTAGCTCAAACACAGAGTCTGGCAGTGCAGTAAGTGTTGCTTTTAACTGATTAGAGGAGTTATCTAGTGCTGCATACGGTTTAGTTACAGTTTCAACAAAGAGGATTTTATACAGTAAAAAGTAGGTGAGCCCTTTATATACATGCCCAAAAAAATTAAAGGTGTTGGTGGTATGCGACGCATCATTAGACACCACAAAACAGGCCTCACTTAAAATAGCTAATAGGCAAACTAATGTTTTACCGGCAATATTTAAATTTGTTCTGGGCTTACGAAGTTGTGTCGAAAACATCAAAACAGCGGCACCGTATAGCGCTAAAACAAGTAGATCAATTAAAAACTTAATATGGCTACCACCGACTCCTTCTATGTATATGTCTGGCAGTAAACCTGGAAAATAAAAAAGAGAGCTTGCAATAAACAAACTAAAAAGCAGTAAAGAGGTAAGTAAGGCACGCGCATTTAACGGTTTATATTTAACCCAAATCCCTGCTGCAATAATTAAAAAAGCAGCTCCATTAAATAACCGAGCAATGAGCCAAAAACTTAATACCAAGTTCATGTCTGCATTGCCTTCGTGCATGCTGTCAAAAGCTAAAAAGTGCAATGAATCAAAAATGGCAACGCACAACATGGTGCAAGAAAGTAATAACAGTTTGTAGTTATTGGTGAAATGCCAAGTGTTCCAACCAATTGCAAAAATTAAAAACGAGATCACAACTGAGAACAATTCGACGCTCGTATGCATTGCTACATAAAAAGGAATAGCAGCAATAAGCCCTAATCGCTCAAGTAGTAAGACAATAGCCAGCAGCAATACCCCTACCGCAACATAAGGTACTGTGTGTAAAAGCTCTTTATGATGTGATGGATGAACAACGTATTTCACTAAAGTTTTTGACTATGTTTAATTATTACCCTTAGAAAAAAGAATAGTAAAAATAGCTAGTAACGACAGTGAAATACCAAAAAAAGATGAGATCAATGCGCTAAGTATGACTTAGCGCATCTTTTATTATGCTTTTTTGAATGGATTACGGGTATCTTGGTCGGCATCTAGATTACGCATTAAAATTGCGTGATCTAAATCGATATCTTCTGGCAGAGGGATTTTAACAATATGACCTGAACCTTTTGCATCGCTAATGGCTTCGCCTTTTTTGTTTTCCATAAAATCCAACTTAAAGTTGATGTTACCTTTTGGTGTCATAAGCTCAAGTGAATGACCAGTACAAAACTTATTTTTAACATCAATTTCAACTAAACCATTATCGTTGCGGCCTAATACTTCACCGACAAACTGCTGTTTATCTGACACCGAATGACCATACTCATAGTTTTGATAGTCTTGATGCGCATGACGCTTTAAGAACCCTTCGGTATAGCCGCGGTGCGCTAAGTTCTCGAGAGTTTTAAATAAGTTTGCGTCAAATGGACGGCCAGCAACGGCATCATCAATGGCTTTACGATACACTTGTGCAGTACGAGCAACATAGTAGAAAGACTTGGTACGGCCTTCAATTTTTAAACTATGCACGCCCATTTTCGTCAGTTGATCAACATATTGAACTGCACGTAAATCTTTTGAGTTCATAATGTAAGTGCCATGCTCGTCTTCAAAAGCAGGCATGTACTCACCAGGGCGCCCTTGCTCTTCAAGCATGAATACTTCGTTACTTGGTGCACCATCACCTAGGGTTGGGATCACCGCTTTAGGGTCAATTTTATGCACCATTTCGCCGGTTTCATTCTCGGTGCCTGGTTTCACATCGTAGTTCCATCGACATGCATTGGTACACGTTCCTTGATTTGGATCGCGTTTATTTATATAACCCGATAGCAAACAACGGCCAGAGTACGCCATACAAAGTGCACCGTGAACAAACACTTCAAGTTCTGTATTTGGGCATAGTTCACGAATTTCAGCGATTTCTTCAAGCGATAATTCGCGCGATAAAATGACTCGCTCAATGCCCTGCTGAGCCCAAAAGTTCACTGTGGCATAGTTCACCGCATTGGCCTGCACAGATAAGTGAATTGGCATGTCTGGCCATTTCTCTCGCACTAACATGATAAGCCCAGGATCAGACATGATCAGCGCATCTGGTTGCATCTCAATGACAGGCTCAATATCGCGTAAATACGATTTTACCTTGGCATTGTGAGGAGCGATGTTTGACACCACATATAATTTTTTATTTTGCGCATGGGCTTCGTTGATACCAACTTGCAGGTTATCGAGGTCAAACTCATTGTTACGAACGCGAAGGCTATAACGAGGCTGGCCAGCGTAAACGGCATCTGCGCCATAGGCAAAGGCATAACGCATATTCTTTAAGCTACCTGCAGGTGATAACAACTCTGGCGTAAAAGGACGAGGGGTCAAAATAGGTGACGACATGAAAGCTCCACACATCGAACCGAGTACAAGTCGGTTGCATGAATTAATACAAGAATGAAGCGCGGCAGTATAATAACCTGCCCAGTAATTTTATTGATCTAGATCATGATTGGTGAAAACTCAGCAAACAAGCTGTGAACCTATAAAAAGAAAAAAGGTGACCAATCCTATGACCACCTTTTTAGATCAAACTCAATTAACTATCCAGGGTAATTGGTTTGGATTTGCTAATGTTAACAGCCAAAAAAGCTACAACATATATTCTTTAATAATTATGTAGTTATATTATATGCTAAATGTGATTTTTTGATTACAAAAACTACAACAACAGCACTTCTTCAGTTTCAAGCGCAAAGGTTTTGCCGTTTGCAAAACTAATATCGATATAAAAAATATGGCTACTTTCAACTTCAGGAGCTTGGTTAGGTTTTAGTTCAATAAATATAGGTGCAATAGTGGGGAATACGCTTGTGAAGTCTTCTACACTGGCATAGTTGCCATCACTGTAATAATCAAAATCATTAACAAACATCTCTGTGATATCAAACACGCTATTTAAACTCGTACCCGCGGTGAATTCATTGTTGTAATCAGCGCTTGAGTAAATATTAATAGCTGTAATGGTATTCGCGCTCCCTAGTACCACAGCTGGGATAGCACACTCTGCATACTCTTTATTAGGGTCGGGCTCATTTCCTTCACTATAAACACCTTCACCAACACCGCCTAATTTAATGGTATAGGCATCATAGGCGAGTGCTGTATTAGCTGCGCTTTGCTCTGGGGTTACAACATAATTATTAATATCGATTGCAATGGGGTAAGGAGAGCACTCAAGCTCATCGTTTGAGTCTGAATTACAGCCAGCTAAACAGCTTGCAAGTAAACTAGCCAGTAAAAGATTTTTCATTATTGTCCTTATTAGTTTTATCATTTCCTGAGTTAATAATTGCCTATAAAATAGGCCGCAACAAGTACTTAACTGCTAAAATTCGCTCACACTTTATACCCGCGTTGCTATACATGGTTAGGGTTCATGAAAATGCCATCAAATGACTATTTAATTAAATTAGGAATTTTCACGTAAAGCGCGTATAATTCGCGCCCGTTAATATTTAACCTTTTAAATTTAAAATTATTGGAGCATAAAGATGGCTTTAGAGCGTACTTTTTCAATCGTAAAACCTGATGCAGTTGCTAAAAACCACATCGGTGCTATCTACAACCGTTTCGAAACTGCGGGTCTTAAAATCGTTGCAGCTAAAATGGTTCACCTTTCAAAAGAAAAAGCTGAAGGTTTCTACGCTGAACACAGCGAGCGTCCTTTCTTCGGTGCTTTAGTAGAGTTCATGACATCTGGTCCAGTAATGGTTACTGTTCTTGAAGGTGAGAACGCAGTACTTAAAAACCGTGAAATCATGGGTGCTACTAACCCTGCTGAAGCACTAGCTGGTACTTTACGTGCTGACTACGCAGACAGCATCGACGAAAATGCTGTTCACGGTTCTGACGCTGTTGAATCAGCTGCACGTGAAATCGCATACTTCTTCGCTGACGAAGAAATCTGCCCACGTACTCGTTAATTTCGAGTTCACAGCTAAGTCTGTGATGCAGAAGAAAAAGGGCTTTCGGGCCCTTTTTTAGTCATTAGCTAAGCTTATTGTAAATATGTTTAGCTAATGACTAAGTCGATTAAATAATGTACAATCGCGCACCCAAACTACTTACCACCGTCACTGATTGAGGTTGTTTCATGACCACTGAAAAAAAGATTAACTTATTAGATTTAAACCGAAATGCAATACGTGAGCTTTTTGTATCATTCGGTGAAAAGCCATTCCGTGGCGATCAGGTGATGAAATGGATTTATCATTTTGGTGTAGACAATTTTGACGACATGACAAACGTCAACAAAAAGCTAAAAGAAAAACTAAAAGCTGAATGTGAAATTGTTGCTCCTGAAATCTCAGTTAGACAACAAGCAAGTGATGGCACCATCAAATACGCCCTGATGCTACAAGGTGGCCAAGAAGTAGAAGCTGTTTGGATCCCAGAAAAAGACCGTGCAACTTTATGTGTTTCATCACAAGTAGGTTGTGCCCTTGAATGTACTTTCTGCTCAACAGCACAACAAGGCTTTAACCGTAACTTATCTGTATCTGAGATCATCGGTCAGGTATGGCGTGTTGCAAAAGACATTGGTTTAAACGGCGATAGCACTAAGCGACCAGTTACTAACGTGGTAATGATGGGTATGGGTGAACCATTACTCAACCTTAAAAATGTAGTACCAGCAATGGAACTTATGATGGACGACTGGGGTTTTGGTTTATCAAAGCGTCGCGTTACTTTAAGTACCTCTGGTGTGGTGCCTGCTCTTGATTTATTAAAAGAGAAAATTGACGTAGCGCTGGCTATTTCACTTCACGCACCAAACAATGAGCTGCGTGATGTACTGGTACCAATTAATAAAAAGTACCCTATCGAAGAGTTCTTAGCGGCGTGTCGTCGTTATATCGATGGCTCTAAAGCAAACAAAGATGTGACTATCGAATACGTGATGCTACAAGGTGTAAACGATAGCACTGATCAAGCACACGAATTGGTTAAAACTCTTAAAGGTACACCTTCAAAAGTGAACCTAATTCCGTTTAACCCATTCCCAGGTAATGAATATGGCCGTTCGAGCAACAGCCGCATCGACCGCTTCTCTAAAGTATTACAAGCAGCGGGAATTACCTGTATTGTTCGCCGTACCCGTGGTGATGATATTGACGCAGCTTGTGGGCAATTAGTGGGTGATGTTGTAGACCGAACTAAACGTTTAGCGAAAAAGAAAATGCGCGAAGATAACGCTATTGCGGTAAATGTTCACCAAGCATAAGCGTAATTTCTAAAGATAAGCCTTTGTGACAAACTCGTTATTTTTAAAATAATAGATGCAACACAAAGGCTTTTCGGTAAGATAGGCATACGGAATCAAAGAAGAGATTAGGTAATGCGTTCTATACTTGCCATTACTGTTGGTGCATTCGCATTAACAGGGTGTGTTACAGAAAACAGCTACGAAGGTAGCGACAGACCCGTTGTTGAAAAACAGGTTAATAATACCGGTGCTGCCCGTACTCGTATCGCCCTTGCGTTACAGTACTTAAAAACGGGCAACAACTCGCAAGCAAAATATAATTTAGAACGCGCCGCAGATTTTGCACCTGACCTCCCAGAAGTTCACTACTCTTTAGCTTATTACTATCAACAGGTTGATGAACCTGAGCTAGCCGATAAAGCCTATCAACGCGCACTAAAAATCGCCCCTAATGATCCGAACACCTTAAATAACTATGGTGTCTTTTTGTGTGGCATTGGCGAATATGATCGCGCTGCAGAAGAACTTCTTAAAGCTATTGCTGTTCCTAGCTATATCCGTGTAGCTGAAAGTTACGAAAACTTAGCCTTATGTGCGATTGAATTTGATGATTTTGAAAACGCAGAAAAATATCTAAAATCTGCGCTAAACCACAGCTCGCAGCGTCCATCATCAATGATTAGTCTTGCTGGTTTATATTACGCAAAAAGCGATCTTCACAAAGCTGAAGATATCATTGAAAGATACGAATCGTTAGGCCGCGTAACCCCCCGCGCACTCATGCTCAGCTACTTAATTCAGCAACGGATGGGCCATATTGAAAAAGCCGAAACAACGGCAGGTATCATTTTACAAACCTACCCAGGTTCGAGCGAAGCAAAAGCAATTACTACAGGGCGAACTAAACGCTCAGAATTTGAAGTTCTACGTGAAAAATACCGTCAAGCGCAGCTTGAAGAACTGAAAATCTCAAGCGATAACAGCACGGTTAGCAAAGATCAGCCAAAAATTCGCATCGTGAAAAGAAAAGCGCCTGCTAAACAAGCTGTTGTTGCACAGGCGTCAGTGGCTGCTACCGGGCAAAGCCTTGTAAAGACCACAAATGTTCCAACAACTAATGAACAAACTTCTCTAGTTGAGCAGCCAACTGTAAACAAAACTCAACCCGAGCCACAAACTGTAGCGCAAAGTAATAAGCAGGTGCCTACTGAGGTAAACTCAGACAGCCAAGAAAAGCCCGTAACAGAGACACTCGCCTCTTCTCAAACAGTCAATACAACGCCAGAGACGCTCACAAAGCAAACTGACGAAGGTTTCCAAACGGTTAGCTCTCGAAAAGTTGAACAGGCTGCTGTTATTGCAAAGCAACAAACAAGCACGCAAAGCAATGATGAAGTGACCATAGTGTCATTTGGTGCACCGCAAACGCCAAGCGTTCAACAACAAACGCCAGCAAACTCGCAAAATACCAAAAATGATGCCAGCACTGTGGTGTTTTACGAAGCAGAAAAAGACGAAAACGTATTTAGTGGCAGTCAAACAACGACGTCAACCGCCAATAGCACTGACTTTAGCGTGACAAACGAGCCGCTTAACTTACCCATGCTGAACGCAAATGTACCGGCGCTGAATATCCCGTATCATATTATTGAAAATGGTGAAAACCTCTTTAGCATTTCGGTGCGATACAATGTTAAACTACAGAAGATTTTGCTGTGGAATGGCTTAAAAGAATCGGATCGTGTACAAAACGGTACTCGCATTTATTTGAACGATCCGAACATTTATCACGACATCAATGATGGCGACACACTCTTTAGCATAGCCACACAGCATAGCGTATTGATCGATCAGTTAATGCGCTGGAACAAATTGAGCCCAGATGTAGCCCTAAAACCTGGGCATAGACTCTTATTGGTAGATCCAGACTCATACGCATTATGAATGAAGAAAACAATTTAGAACAACCACAAGAAACGCTCGGCCAAGCGCTAAAAAAGCGCCGCGAAGACGCAGGAATGAGCCTTGAGCAACTTGCTGGTGCATTAAAGTTATCAGTTTTACAGTTACAACGACTAGAAAACGACGAGCACGAACTACTAGGCCCTGCGACCTTCGTAAAAGGTTATATCAGAAGCTATTGCCGTGAGCTTAGAATCGATAGCCAAGCCATGCTTGAATTACTGCCAGAGCACGTTGAGCCTGAGAAAAAGTCAAAAATGCAGAGCTTTTCTCGCCGCACAGAAAAAGAAGCACATGACAGCCGTTTAATGCTGTTTAGCTACTTTATCTTAGCGGTGATCATTGGTTCGTCTGTGTTTTGGTGGTGGCAAAATAGCAACCAGAATATCGAAGAGCCGGTCACGACTGCGATGCCAAATCAGCTCGAAAGCAGTGATATTTCACCCGACTTAGCTGTAGAAGCGCCAGTTGAAGAAACCATTCAACCACTCGCTGAAGGCGAGCAAGAAATCGTTCAGCCTGAAGCTGATGCGCCAACGACCAGCAACGAAGCACAAAATCAAGCTGCATCACAAAACCAACCTGCTGCTCAGCCACAAACTGAAAAGGCTGATCCTGAGCATAGCGAAGTGGTGATGCACTTCAATGAAGATAGCTGGGTAGAAATTCACGATGGCAACGGCGATCGAATTGCTTTTGGTGTTAAAAAAGCAGGTTACATTATGACAGTAACCGGCCCACAGCCGTTTAATGTAGTATTAGGCAAGCACCAAGTAGTCGATATTACTTTTCAAGGTCAAGCCGTCGATACCTCACATTTTGCCAAAAATCGCTTAGCTAAATTTACTTTACCGTTATCAGAGTAACCGCAATGTTTTCAGAATCTCCTATTAAACGCAGAAAATCGACCCGTATTAACGTAGGTAACGTGCCAATTGGTGATGGTGCGCCAATTGCCGTTCAGTCGATGACTAACACCAACACCCTAGATATCGATGCAACGGTTGCACAAATTCAAGCTATTCAAGATGCCGGCGCCGATATTGTGCGTGTGTCTGTACCTACCATGGAAGCAGCTGAAGCATTTAAAAGCATTAAAGAACAAGTCACTATCCCGCTGGTAACAGATATTCACTTTGATTACCGTATTGCATTAAAAGTGGCTCAGTATGGTGCGGATTGTTTACGTATAAACCCGGGTAACATTGGTAGCGAAGAGCGTATTCGTGCCGTTGTAGACTCTGCACGTGAGCATAACATCCCTATTCGTATTGGTGTTAATGGCGGCTCATTAGAGCGCGACTTACAAGAAAAATACGGTGAACCAACGCCAGAAGCTTTACTTGAATCAGCTATGCGCCATGTTGAGATCTTACAACGTTTAGACTTTGACCAATTCAAAGTATCCGTTAAAGCGTCAGATGTATTTTTAGCGGTCGGTGCATATCGATTACTTGCGAAAGAAATCGACCAGCCACTGCATTTAGGTATTACCGAAGCAGGCGGTATGCGCTCGGGGTCGGTTAAATCGGCTGTTGGTTTAGGTATGCTACTTGCCGAAGGCATTGGTGACACATTACGCGTATCACTTGCTGCCGATCCGGTACAAGAAATCAAAGTGGGTTTTGATATTTTAAAATCATTACGCATTCGCTCGCGCGGCATTAACTTTATTGCCTGCCCGAGCTGCTCACGCCAAGAGTTTGATGTGGTAAGCACCATGAATCAACTTGAAGAGCGCCTTGAAGACGTGGTTGAGCCTATGTCAGTGTCGGTGATTGGTTGTGTAGTTAATGGTCCTGGCGAAGCGCTGGTTAGTGATATCGGCCTTGCTGGTGCGAACCGTCGCTCTGGCTTATACATCAATGGTGAGCGCCAAAAAGCACGTATCGATAACGATAACATTGTCGACCAACTTGAAGGCTATGTGCGCGACTTTATCGCTAAAAAAGAGAAAGAAACGCCAATCGACATCAAAATCGTTGAATAATTCGCATATACTCGGCAAACCCTTGGGTTTGCCGTTTACCTTTACTGCTTAGACGGTATAATGACGGGTCAATTTTTTAGTTTTTCTTGAGGCGCGATTTTTTCAGCGCAAGTACAGTATTTAGGATTTATAAGTGGCAAAACAAATTCAGGCAGTTCGTGGTATGAACGATTGTCTGCCAGGCGATACGCAAATTTGGCAGAAAGTAGAAGACATTTTACGTGAAACAGTTTCATCGTTTGGTTATCAAGAAATTCGTTTTCCAATTGTTGAATCAACCGACCTATTCAAGCGCTCTATCGGTGAAGTAACCGATATCGTCGAAAAAGAAATGTACACCTTTGCAGACCGTAATGGCGATAACTTAACTCTTCGCCCTGAAGGTACCGCAGTGTGTGTGCGTGCAGGTAATCAAAACGGTTTACTGTATAACCAAGAACAACGTTTATGGTACATGGGCCCGATGTTCCGTCACGAGCGTCCACAAAAAGGTCGTTACCGTCAATTCCACCAATTTGGTTTAGAAACATTCGGCATTGCCACTGCCGATATTGATGCAGAAGTTATTTTGCTGACAGCCCAATTATGGAAAGAGTTTGGTATCAATGAACACGTTCGTCTTGAGCTTAACTCACTGGGTTCAAATGAAGCGCGTGCAGACTACCGTGATGCACTTGTTGCTTACTTAGAGCAACACGTCGATGTACTTGATGAAGACTCTAAGCGTCGCATGCACACTAATCCTTTACGTGTGTTAGATAGCAAAAACCCTGATGTACAAGCTATTTTAACTGATGCGCCTAAACTATCTGAGCACTTAGACGCTGAATCAAAAGAACATTTTGAAAATTTATGTGAACGTTTAGACGCTGCAGGCGTCGAATACACGGTAAATGAAAAGCTTGTACGTGGCCTTGACTATTATAACCGCACTGTTTTTGAGTGGGTAACCGATAGCCTAGGCGCACAAGGAACCGTTTGTGCCGGTGGTCGTTACGATGGTCTAGTTGAACAACTAGGCGGTAAAGCAACACCAGCGGTAGGTTTTGCAATGGGTCTTGAGCGTTTAGTGTTATTACTTCAAGCACTCGAAAGTGTAGGTGACATCCGCCGTAGTGCTGATGTATATTTGGCAGCCATGGGCGATAAAGCCAGCATTCAAGCGCCTATCATTGCCGCTCAATTACGTAAAGATGTTGCAGGTCTACGTGTTATGGTGCACGCAGGCGGTGGCAACTTTAAAAAGCAATTAAAACGCGCAGATAAAAGCGATGCGCTAGTCGCAGTTATTATCGGCGAAGATGAATTAGAACAAGGCGTTGTGACTATTAAGTACTTACGTGAGCGTAAAGAACAAGTCACCTTAAAACTAGAAGAAGCGAAAACGCTACTAGCTGAGCTTATTTAAGCCCAGCTAGCAACAGAGGTAAGCATGGAAATTTATTCAACAGAAGAACAACAAGAAGAAGCGATCAAACGCTTTTTCCGTGAAAATGGTTTAGCACTTGCAATTGGTATTGTTGCAGGTTTAGGTGGTTTATATGGTTGGAAAGCTTATAACCAAAACCAAATCACCACAGCTGAGAAAGCATCTGACTCTTTCACACAACTTGTTGAAAGCGGTGCCGTGCTAGAAAAAGCGGATACGTTTATTAAAGACAATGGCGAGTCAAGCTACAGCACGCTAACAGCATTTGTAGCAGCGAAAGAAGCCGTTGAAAAGAATGACCTTGATGCAGCAAGCGAAAAGCTTAACTGGATCATCACCAACGAGCAAAACCCTGAGCTTAAAGCAACGGCAACAACGCGCCTTGCTCGTGTTCACCTTGCACAAAAGCAATATGAGCAAGCGTTAACAACGCTAAACGCCCAGCTTCCAGCATCATTTGCTGCTGCAGTCGCTGAATTAAAAGGCGATGTTTATGCTGCACAAGGCGACAAAGACCAAGCTCGCAGCCAATACCAAGCTGCTGCTGATAATGGCGGCCTTGAAAACAATCCGTTATTACAAATTAAACTTGATGACTTAGCACAAACTAGCCCAGCGGCGTAAGGGGTTAAGATGAAGAAGTTAACAGCGGCAACACTTGCTCTGTGTATCGCAACCCTGACTGGGTGTTCGTCAAGTGATGACGAAGAAGAATTGGTACTGCCTGAAATTGTTAATCAATTTGAGACAGAAGTGGTTTGGCAAGAATCAATTGGTGATGGTGTTCAGCACTATTTCTCGCGCTTAACGCCGGCTATTCATAACGATGTTGTGTATGTAGCAAACCGCGAAGGTGAAGTTGAAGCCCTATCGCTTGAAAATGGTGATACGCTATGGCAAACAGATGTACGTGAAAACCCAGCCTTTTGGCCTTGGGAAACCACAGAAAGTGCCAAGCTATCGGGCGGTATTTTACAAGCTTACGGCAAAATTTTCGTTGGTTCTGAGCATGGTTATTTAACTGCTCTTGACCGTGAAACAGGTGAAATTGTTTGGCGTAAAACGATGCCAGGCGAAGTACTTTCTAAACCAGCTGCAGGCGACGGCCTAATTTTTGTAAACCTAGGCTCAGGTAAATTATTAGCTGTACACCCAGATACAGGTGAAGAGCGTTGGAGCTTTGAACAAGAAGTGCCACCACTAACGTTACGTGGTCAAAGTTCACCAACTGTAGCCAACGGTGGTGTATTACTAGGTCTTGAAACAGGTAAATTAAGCGTATTAATTTCTGAAAATGGTTACTCTGCGTGGAGTGCTGAAATTGCTTCTCCAAAAGGTGCGTCTGAGTTTGAACGTTTGGTTGATGTAGATACACAAGCATTAATCAGCGGTCCATATGCTTATGCAATCGCCTATAATGGTAACTTAGCAGCCGTTGATATTCGTTCTGGTAATGTTGTTTGGAAACGTGAGTACAGCAGCTACCGTGATTTATCAATGGATAGCCAGTCTATCTATGTTGTTGATAGCGATGGTGTTGTTTACGGTCTAGATAAAACATCAGGTATTGAGCGTTGGAGCCAACCGGCATTACGCGGCTGGTACTTAACAGGCCCTACCGTGGCTGGTAAATATTTAGCATTAGGTGACCAAGAAGGTAACCTACACTGGTTAGACAAAGAAACGGGCGAGCTTGTATCGCGCGAAGACTTTGACAGCTCAGGTTTCTTTATTGAGCCAGTTGTTGCCGGTGACAAGTTAATTTTATACACCCGAGATGGTGAAGTTAGCGCGGTTAAAATTCCAAACTAACTTACTAATAGTAAACGTTATTTTTCTAAGGCTTCGCTTGGCGAAGCCTTTTGTTGTTTTTTTAAGAGGTAGTTTATGCTTCCCGTGATCGCTCTTGTTGGGCGACCCAATGTGGGCAAATCCACATTATTTAACCGTTTAACACGTACTCGTGACGCCCTCGTAGCCGACTTTCCAGGCTTAACACGAGATAGAAAATATGGCCAAGCTGATTACGATGGCTATGAATTTATCGTGGTAGACACGGGTGGTATTGACGGTTCTGAGCAAGGTATCGAAACTGAAATGGCTGAGCAATCGCTACTAGCGATTGAAGAAGCCGATATCGTGCTATTTTTAGTTGATGCCCGCGCAGGTATGACCGCCGCAGACCAAGCGATTGCTAACCACCTTCGTAAACAACAAAAGAAATGTTTTGTTGTGGCAAACAAAGTTGATGGCATTGATGCAGATTCATACTGTGCTGAGTTCTACCAGTTAAGCTTAGGTGACGTGCATCACATTGCTGCGGCGCATGGCCGTGGTATCACGCAATTACTTGAAACAACCTTACAGCCAGTTATTGCAGAACTTGCAGGCGAAGCTGAAGAGCTTGAAGAAAGTGATGACGAACTGGTTGATCTTTACAGCGAAGATGAAGAAGGCGAAGACAACCAGCAAGCCTTTGCTGACAAACCAGTAAAGCTTGCTATTATCGGTCGCCCTAACGTTGGTAAGTCAACACTTACAAACCGTATCTTAGGTGAAGAACGTGTAATCGTTTACGATATGCCGGGTACAACCCGTGATTCTATCTATATTCCAATGACACGTAACGACAAAGAGTACATTCTTATTGATACTGCGGGTGTTCGTAAGCGTAAGAAAGTAAGCGATGTTGTAGAAAAATTCTCTGTGATCAAAACCCTTAAAGCGATTGAAGACGCTAACGTGGTATTGCTTGTGGTTGATGCACGCGAAGGTATTTCTGATCAAGATTTAAGCTTACTTGGTTTTGCCTTAAACGCAGGTCGTTCATTGGTTGTTGCTGTTAACAAATGGGACGGCCTTGATGATTACGTTAAAGAACGTATTAAGTCAGAGCTTGACCGTCGTTTAGGTTTCATCGATTTCGCACGTTTACACTTTATCTCAGCTTTACATGGCACAGGTGTAGGTCATTTATTTGAGTCGGTAGATGAAGCATACGAGTCAGCAACTAAGCGTATCAGCACAGCGATGCTGCGTCGTATCATGGATATGGCACAAGCCGATCACCAACCGCCACTTGTTCGTGGTCGTCGTGTAAAACTTAAATATGCTCACGCAGGTGGTTATAACCCACCACGTATCGTGATCCACGGTAACCAAGTTCATGACTTACCAGATAGCTACAAACGCTACCTAATGAACTACTACCGTAAAGCATTAGGTATTATGGGTACGCCAATCAAAATTGAATTTAGAGAAGGCGATAACCCATACGCGGGTCGCACTAATAAAGTGACTTTATCGCAAAAACGTAAAATTCGTGCATTTGCGAAAGAAAACCGCAACAAGTCGTAGCTACTACAGCTAAGCTTTAAGTATTAAAAAAACCTTGTGAGTATGACTTACAAGGTTTTTTTATTGCTAAAACTATGCTTTATTTAATAAACGAACAATAAATAGAGCAGCATAAATGGTATTTTTAAGTCAGGTTATTTACGTCGATAACGTAGAAGAAGTACTCGACTTTTACTATCAAGCATTTGGTTTAAATACCAACCATATCAGTGACGATGCCGAGTACGGTGAACTTGTTACAGGGTCTGTAAAACTTGCTTTTGCGACCCACCCGCATGCACAGTCATATTTTAAGCAAGGGTATATTCGTGCCCACCCTAAGCAACCTGCACTAGGCTTTGAGCTAAGGTTTAGCTGCCATAATTTAGTCGAAAGTTACGATAAAGCTGTACTTGCTGGTGCTGAGCCATTATGCCCGCCAACTAAAAAAGACGCCCAGCATTATGCGTATGTTCGTGCTATTGAAGGCACTTTAGTGTGTTTATTAGAAGATTAGCCGAAACGCTCTGATCAGCGAAGGCAAGATTAAATCTGAAGAAACGATATACCACGGTATTGAAAATGCCGTTGATGCATTTCTTGGTCTGTTCGAAGGTAAAAATAAAGGAAAAATGCTGGTTAAGCTTTAACGCTTAATAACTAATAAAGCCTGTATCTTAGTTGGTACAGGCTTCTTTTTAGGCAAGTTTAAAAAATACGATTGCCGCAACAAGCATCACCTTGCGCTTACAAACCTTCATACTCGGCCTTCCTTGGTTTTAAAATTTGCTTTCTGCAGTCAACCATATCCCAACAATCTGTT
>NZ_LKDX01000041.1:0-35498 GCF_001401795.1 Pseudoalteromonas sp. P1-26
GAGTTTCGAGTTTCGAGTTTCGAGTTTCGAGTTTCGAGTTTCGAGTTTCGAGTTTCGAGTTTCGAGTTTCGAGTTTCGAGTTTCGAGTTAATCAATTAAAATTAAAAGTGAGCATTTATCAATATTAAACGCTCACTCGATCGGCTTAAAACTGACAGCTTAAAGCTATTTCTTCGTTACTGTCACTTTTGGTTGATTACTATTGCGGTAATCAAAGCTCACTACATACACGCCTTTTACAGCGGGTTTAAAGCTGAAATAATTGTAGATGGTATTA
This sequence comes from Pseudoalteromonas sp. P1-26, assembly GCF_001401795.1. Classification (NCBI taxonomy): domain Bacteria; kingdom Pseudomonadati; phylum Pseudomonadota; class Gammaproteobacteria; order Alteromonadales; family Pseudoalteromonadaceae; genus Pseudoalteromonas; species Pseudoalteromonas sp. P1-26. The sequence continues at coordinate 278 of NZ_LKDX01000041.1, forward strand.
CAGTCTGCATTGGCGGCTTGGCCTAGCACTAATGATTGCCCTGCTGGGTCCATATCACTGTAACCACAGTTATAGCCTTCGCTAAAATCTGCATCCGCTACTTTGAATTCATAAACCTTACCTGGTGTTGAAAACTTAACGTCGGTTTGGAATATGCCCGGTGCAACCTGCTCTAATTGATACTGCGGCTCGGCATCCCATAAGGTGAAATCACCACGTAAATACATAGTACGGTCAAGCTCTTTGCTAGGCAGAATATCGTCGATGCTTGGCATTTGCATTTGGCTAGAACAGGCCGTTAATAAGCCTGCTAATGCTAAAGTAATTACATGTTTCATTACTGTTCCTTTTGCTACAAAAAAGCCAGCACTGAGCTGGCTTTTATTAATTGGCTGCTGCTTACTTCTGAAGTACAGAAATATCAGCAATATCTAAAAACAGACGGCTTAGTTGGCTTAACAATGCTAAACGGTTTTGTTTAACCGCTTCGTCATCGGCCATTACCATGACGTTATCGAAGAAGTTATCAACACTCTCACGGATACCCGCAAGTTGTGATAATGCCTCTTGGTAATCGCCATTTGCATATAAAGGTGCAAGCTCAGTTGCAAACTTAGCAACGTGTGACGCTAATACTTTTTCTGCGTCATCGCTTAATAGGCTCTCATTCACATCACCTTGTGTTGTGATGTCATTCTTAGCCAAGATATTGCTTACACGTTTATTTGCTGCTGCAAGCGCTTCTGCTGCGTCTAATGTACGGAAGTGACTTACTGCTTTAACACGGCGGTCGAAATCAACTGGTTTAGTTGGGCGACGTGCTAGCACTGCTTGAATGACATCAACTTCGATACCTTCATCTTGATACCATGCGCGGAAACGACCTAACATAAACTCAAACACATCTGTTGATACGTTTAGGTTCGTTAGCTTTTCACCGAATAGCGTTTGTGACTTAGCAACAAGGTCTAAGATATCTAGCGGTAATGATTTTTCAACCATGATGCGTAATGCACCGATAGCTGCACGGCGTAGTGCAAATGGGTCTTTGTCGCCTTTTGGCGCTTGACCAATACCAAAAATACCCACCAGCGTATCAAACTTATCAGCAATTGCTACCGCACAGCTGATCACATTTGTTGGTAAGTTATCACCCGCGAAGCGAGGCATATATTGTTCGTTTTGCGCGAGTGCAACTTCTTCTGCTTCACCGTCGTGACGAGCGTAATGCATACCCATTACACCTTGTACGTCGGTAAACTCCATAACCATTTCGGTCATTAAGTCTGTTTTACTTAATAAACCTGCTCGCTTAGCCAGCTCTGCATCAGCACCTAATTGCTCAGCAATATAACCGGCAAGTTCACTAATACGTTCAGATTTATCTTTCAGCGTACCAAGTTGCTTTTGGAATAAAACGGTATCTAGCGATTCTAAGCGACTCTCTAGCGTTTTCTTCTTATCTGTTTCGTAGAAGAACTGCGCATCAGCTAAACGAGGGCGAACAACTTTTTCGTTACCAGCAATTACCACGCTTGGATCTTTACTTTCGATATTAGAAACAAATAGGAACTTGTTTAGTAAGTTGCCATCTTGGTCTAATAACGGGAAGTACTTTTGGTCGTCCTTCATGGTATAGATAAGCGCTTCTGAAGGTACATCTAAAAATGCTTCTTCGAATGTTGCTGTCAGCGTTACTGGCCATTCAACCAAGGATGTTACTTCTTCAAGTAAGTCTTCATCCATCGCTACTTTTGCATTTACAGCGCTAGCTGCTGCTTCAATTTGTTCGCGAATTTGTGCTTTACGCGCTTCGAAGTCAGCGACAACGTAAGCAGATTTAAGCACATCAAACACATCATCAGCGTGGTTGATTGTTACTTTTTCTGGATGATGGAAACGGTGACCTTGTAATTGGTTGCCAACTTGCTTACCAAGGATTTCACCTTCAATTAGCGTGCTACCAAATAAGATAGTTGCTGTGTGCACAGGGCGAATAAATTGTGTTTTATTTGCACCCCAACGCATTGGTTTAGGGATAGGTAATTTAGCAAGTGCTTTGTTTACAGCATCACTCATAAGTGATGTTGTTGCTTGACCTTCAACCTGTGCCTTATGTAATAACCAAGCGCCTTTATCTGTTTCTAGTGTTTGTGCATCGCTTACATCGATACCACACCCACGAGCCCAACCCATTGCTGCTTTAGTTGGGTTACCATCGGCATCAAAAGCAGCTGCAACTGCAGGGCCGCGCTTTTCTACAACCTTGTCACTTTGCTTAGCCTCAAGTGCAGTAACACGCAAACCTAAACGACGTGGTGATGCGTACCAGTTAACGCCTTGGTGATTTAATTCTAAGCTTGCAAGCTCTGTTGCTAAGTTCTCAGCAAACGACTCAGCAAGTTTACGAAGTGCTTTCGGTGGCAACTCTTCAGTGCCAATTTCTACTAATAAATTTTCTGCTGACATGCTAATTCTTAATCCTTACAAAGCGGGAAACCAAGAGCTTCACGGGCATCATAGTAACTTTGCGCACATGCTTTAGATAAAGCACGAACACGTAAGATATAACGTTGACGTTCTGTTACAGAGATAGCGTGACGAGCGTCTAATAAGTTAAACGCATGTGATGCTTTCATCACTTGCTCATAAGCTGGTAATGGTAAGCCTGCTTCAATTAGCTTTTCGCTTTCTTTTTCACAGTGATCGAACTGTGCAAATAAGAACTCAACATCCGCTTGTTCGAAGTTATAAGCTGACTGCTCTACTTCATTTTGATGGAATACATCACCGTATGTCACACGACCCATAGGACCGTCTGCCCATACTAGGTCATAGATACTATCTACGCCCTGAATATACATTGCTAAACGCTCAAGACCATAAGTGATTTCACCGGTTACAGGTGAGCACTCTAAGCCACCTACTTGTTGGAAGTAAGTAAACTGAGTTACTTCCATGCCGTTTAACCAGATCTCCCAACCTAGACCCCATGCACCTAATGTAGGCGACTCCCAGTTGTCTTCTACGAAGCGAACTTCATCAGTTAGTGTATCGATACCAACGGCAGCTAAAGAGCCTAAATAGAGCTCCTGGATGTTTTCTGGTGATGGCTTTAATACTACTTGGAATTGGTAGTAATGCTGTAAACGGTTCGGGTTTTCACCATAACGACCATCAGTTGGACGGCGGCATGGTTGAACATACGCGCTCGACATTGGCTCTGGGCCAATTGACTTTAAGAAAGTTAACGGATGAAATGTCCCTGCTCCCACTTCCATATCGAGTGGTTGAGCAATCACACAGCCTTGCTGTGCCCAATAGTCCTGTAAAGCCAGGATCAAACCTTGAAAGGTTTTAACGTCATATTTTTGCATATTTGGCTTATAGTATCTGGTGCGTTTAGTCTGAAAATTGCTCTCAGTATACCTTGTGTGCAGTAAGGTTTTAAGCAGTTTGTGCTTTTTCAGCAATAAAAAAAGGAGCCTGTAGGCTCCTTTTTAATTCTTAATTTAGCGTTATACGTCTAGGTTAACTACACGTAGCGCATTCGTTTCGATGAAGTCACGACGCGGCTCAACTTGGTCACCCATTAGAGTCGCGAACAATTGGTCTGCAGCTACGGCATCTTCAATTGTTACTTTCAACATACGACGAGCATCTGGGTCCATAGTGGTTTCCCAAAGCTGATCAGGGTTCATCTCACCGAGTCCTTTATAACGTTGGATATAAAGACCACGCTTCGACTCATTGATTAACCACTCTAATGCATCCACAAAGTTATCAACAGCTAGAGTTTTCTCACCGCGTTGAACATATGCCCCTTCTTCAAGTAAGTTAGCAATGTTTACGCCTGTCGCTGCAATGCGTTTGTAGTCACGCGATGTGATGAAGTCATGGTTAAGTACATGTGCTTTATCCACACCATGCTGACGAATATTCACAACAGGATAATACATGTTGCGCTCAGTATCGTGCTCAGTACCCGCATGGAAGATAGTTGCATCTTCATCACGTGCAATTAAGTCGTCAACAAGGGTGTTAGTCCACTCTTTAACTTTTGCTTCATCTGCTAAATCAGCTTCGGTAATTTCACTTTGATAAATTAAACGTTCCATAACCGAATTTGGATATTTACGTTTTAAGCGCTCAATCACTTTAACTGTATTTTGATAGTCGTGAACAATTCTTTCTAGTTCTTCACCTTCAAGTGCAGATGCACCTTCGCTTGTATAAAGTGCAGCATTGTTTAATGCTAATGATGTTAAGTAATCAACAAGCGCTGGGTCATCTTTAATGTAGCGTTCTTGCTTACCTTTTTTCACTTTATAAAGTGGTGGCTGCGCAATATAGATAAAGCCTTTTTCTACAATCTCTGGCATTTGACGGTAGAAGAAAGTCAGTAGCAAGGTACGAATGTGAGAACCATCCACGTCCGCATCGGTCATGATAATGATACGATGATAGCGTAGCTTTTCTGGGTCATATTCATCACGACCAATACCACAACCTAATGCAGTGATTAGAGTTGCTACTTCTTGAGAAGAAAGCATCTTATCAAAGCGTGCTTTTTCAACGTTAAGAATCTTACCTTTAAGTGGCAAAATTGCTTGGTTTTTACGGTTACGACCCTGCTTAGCTGAACCACCTGCAGAGTCACCCTCCACTATGTATAGTTCAGAAAGTGCTGGATCTTTTTCTTGGCAGTCTGCCAATTTACCTGGTAAGCCAGCTAAATCCATTGCACCTTTACGGCGTGTCATTTCACGTGCTTTACGTGCTGCTTCACGAGCTCGTGCTGCATCAATAATTTTGCCAACAACTGTTTTAGCATCAACTGGGTTTTCTAATAAGAACTCTGTTAATTTTTCTGCCATTGCTTGTTCTACAGCAGACTTAACTTCACTTGATACTAGTTTGTCTTTAGTTTGTGATGAGAATTTAGGATCAGGAACTTTAACACTTACAACCGCAGTTAAGCCTTCACGAGCATCATCACCCGTTGCATTGCTTGTTGTTTTCGCTTTTTTGTTAAAGCCTTCTTTTTCCATGTAGTTATTTAGCGTACGTGTTAGTGCTGCTCTAAAGCCAGCTAAGTGCGTACCACCATCACGTTGTGGAATGTTGTTTGTGAAACAGTAAATGCTTTCTTGGAAGCCATCGTTCCATTGCATTGAAACTTCTACACTAATACCGTCTTCTTCACGCTCATGGGTAAAGTGGAAAACACTTTTATGTACAGGTGTTTTGTTACGGTTTAGATATTCTACGAATGCTTGGATACCACCGTCATATTTGAAGTGGTCATTCTTAGATTCTTCGCGCTCATCAGTAAGAATGATACTTACACCAGAGTTTAAGAACGAAAGCTCACGTAAACGCTTTGCTAAAATATCGTAGTGGAAGTTAAGGTCAGTGAATGTTTCACCACTTGGCCAGAAACGTAATTCAGTACCTGTGTCTGTTGCGTCACCAATTATAGCTAATGGCGCATCTGGTACACCCATAGTATATGTTTGTTGGTGAATTTTGCCTTCACGACGAATGGTCAGTTGCAGCTTTTCAGATAGTGCATTTACTACCGAAACACCTACACCGTGTAAGCCACCAGATACTTTATAAGAGTTATCATCAAACTTACCACCAGCGTGAAGTACCGTCATGATAACTTCAGCCGCAGAAACACCTTCTTCTTCGTGAATAGATGTAGGAATACCACGACCGTTATCTCTTACAGAGACTGAACCGTCTAAGTGAATCGTTACAAAAATATCATCACAATGACCAGCTAAGGCTTCATCGATAGAGTTATCAACAACCTCAAACACCATATGGTGAAGGCCTGTACCGTCATCGGTGTCCCCTATATACATTCCTGGACGCTTTCTTACTGCGTCTAATCCTTTAAGTACTTTAATACTCGACGAATCGTAATTCTCAGACATGGTTAATCCCACTTATCTTGTTATTAGGTTGCCATGTTTCACGTGGAACATTTTTAGTTCTCGTTGCATGGGTTCCACCACAGCAGAAATACTTTCAGATAAAATTGATGAGATAAAAAGTTGCGAATCGCAATGAGTCAAAAGTTGACCCACTTTTTCTTTTGTATCTTCACCTAGTTCTGAAGGTAAGTCATCTATTAGCAATATAGATTGCTTATCTGTTTCTGACTCAATTAAGCTATTTTGCGTTACTTTTAACGCATAAAGCAAGAGCTTCAATTGACCGCGAGAAAAGGTATTTTCTACACTGTTACCAGAAACGCTAAAACTAAAATCAGCTTTATGCGGACCTTTACTTGTGAAACCTTGTTTGGCATCACGTTCAAAGCTTTGCTCAAGCGCCTCTGAGAGCGTTTCACTCTCTTTCCAGCCCGCATGAAAGTTAATTTCTAAATCGCTTACAAGCGTTAATTCTGCACACATTTTATCAAAAAACTGCTGCTTAAACCTACTTATATACGCGATTCTTAGATTATTTATTTGTTCAGCTAGTCTAACAAATTCTTTATCCCAAAACTTGATCTGTTCAAAATAATCTCTAGGTTTACTTTTTAATAAAGCATTACGTTGTTTCAGTACTTTATTAAAAGACTGCCACAAGTAAAAAAAGTCATGTTCCACGTGGAACAATCCTAAATCGAGAAATTTTCTACGTTCTTTTGGACCACCAAAAAACAATGAATAGCTTTCTGGAGTAATAACTTGCACCGGCACTAGCTGAGCTAATTCAGAGATTTTACGGCTCGTTTTTCCCTGAATCTTTAAAGACGTTTCACCCGCTTGGTTTTTGCTTATACCAATCGGAATAGACAAATCATGCAGCGCTTTGCGACCATGAATCACAAACTTGTCTTGTTGATGCTGAATGATATTTTTATGTTTGGCGGTACGAAATGATTTACCGTGAGAAAGGAAATATATAGCCTCAAGGAGACTGGTTTTTCCGCTGCCATTTTCGCCATAGATAATGTTTATGCCATTAACCGGCTCAAGTGTCAGCGCCTCAATATTTCGAAAATTATTGAGGCTTAAATGACTTAAACTCATATAAGCTTATAGGCGCATCGGCATAACAACGTACATAGCTTCTTCGTCACCTGCACCTTCAATTAGCGCACTGCTATTAGAGTCTGCAAGTGTAAAGGTTACATCTTCTGTTTTTAATGTATTAAGTACATCAAGTACATAAGAAACGTTAAAGCCAATTTCAAGTTCGCCGCCTTGGTACATTACTTCAACGACCTCTTCAGCTTGTTCTTGCTCAGGGTTGTTTGCTGTAATTTTTAATAAACCTTCAGACAGGTTTAAACGTACACCACGGAACTTTTCATTCGATAAAATAGACACACGTTGGAAAGCACTGCGCAACCATTCACGATTAGCTGTAATTACTTTGTCACCACCACGCGGCAATACTCGACGATAATCAGGGAAACGACCATCCACCAGTTTACTAGTAAATGTAAACTCAGTATCAATAATACGAATATGGTTAGCACCAAATTGAATGGTTACTAGCTCATCATCAGCCACCATTAGGCGCATAATTTCTTGCACACCTTTACGTGGAATAATTAACTGACGTTGTGTATTTAAAGACTGTGGTAATTGCTTTTGTGCAATTGCCAAACGGTGACCATCTGTAGCCACTGTTTTGATATCTGCGTTATCAACTTCAAATGACATACCGTTTAAGTAATAACGTACGTCTTGATTCGCCATAGAAAAGTGCGTGCTTTCTAAAAGTTTACGCAATTCTAAACGCGTTAGTTGAAATTCAACTTCACCATCCCACTGCTCAAGATTCGGAAAATCTTCAGCGGCCAGCGTAGTTAAAGAAAAACGGCTTTTACCACTTGTTAATAGTAACTGATGATCTTGGCTACTTAACGTTAGGTCTGAGCCATCAGGTAAACTTTTACAAATATCGAGTAACTTTTTAGCTGGTAAAGTGAGTTGCGTATCTGTGGTATCTTCACCGACAAACACACTCGCCACTAACTCAATTTCAAGATCAGTACCCGTCATCGAAAGTTGCCCGTTTTCAACAACTAACAGTACGTTCGATAAAATCGGTAAGGTGTGCTTACGCTCAATCGCACCAGACACTTGAACTAAAGGTTTTAAAAATTGCTCTCTTGATATTGTTATTTGCATAATAAAGTCGGCCTTAAGATGACAAGGTTCTTATTAAGTTTTGATAATCTTCTTTCACTTCGTGGCTTTCGTCACGTAGTGATTTAACTTTACGACAAGCGTGTAATACAGTTGTGTGATCACGACCACCAAACGCGTCACCAATCTCAGGTAAACTGTGATTTGTAAGTTCTTTTGATAATGCCATGGCCACTTGACGTGGTCTTGCTACTGAACGGCTACGGCGTTTAGATAGTAAATCTGATACACGAATGCGGTAATACTCAGCAACAGTGCGTTGAATATTATCTATCGTTACCAGTTTATCTTGCAGCGCAAGTAAGTCACGTAGCGCTTCTTTTACAAAGTCGATTGAAATCGGACGACCAGTAAAGTTTGCATTAGCAATAACGCGGTTTAACGCCCCTTCTAATTCCCGCACATTTGAACGCAACTTTTTAGCGATAAAAAAGGCAACTTCGTGAGGTAAATTGATTTTACTTTGCTGCGCTTTTTTCATCAAAATAGCAACGCGCGTTTCAAGTTCTGGTGGCTCAATAGCAATTGTTAAGCCCCAACCAAAACGTGATTTAAGGCGATCTTCAACCCCTTCTATCTCTTTAGGATAGCGGTCTGAAGTTAAGATAATCTGTTGATTTCCTTCAAGTAAAGCATTGAAGGTATGAAAGAACTCTTCTTGTGAGCGTTCTTTATTAGCGAAAAATTGAATGTCATCGATCATCAATGCATCAACACTTCGGTAATAACGTTTAAATTCTTCTATGGCATTATTTTGTAGCGCTTTAACCATGTCTTGCACAAATCGCTCAGAGTGCATATAAACAATTTTCGCGTCTGGCTTATTAGCCATAATACCGTTACCAACAGCGTGTAATAAGTGAGTTTTACCTAAGCCAGTACCACCGTATATAAATACAGGGTTAAATGCTGAACCTGGGTTATCTGCAACTTGAGTCGCTGCAGCTTTTGCTAATTGGTTTGATTTACCCTCAACAAAGCTATCAAAGGTGTAATTTTCTTTAATGTTTGATTTATAGCCTGATTTTGGTGCAGGTTCGACCGCTGCTTTTTCAGGTTTTGGCTGTTGTTTTTCGGCAGTTTGTTGTGGAACAGATGCGCTAGCTTCTGTTGCAGCCGGTGCAGATGCCACTTGGGCATTTAAAATAGGTTTACTACCAACATCAAAACGTAATTCAGGTGCTTCATCACCACAAATTTCAACGAGTAGTTCATTAATACGGTTTAAATACTTTTCTCTCACCCAATCCAAAACAAAACGGTTGGGTGCATATATAGTCAACGTATCTTCGGTACTTTCTGCTTGAAGTGGTCTTACCCACATACTGAATTGCTGTGAAGGCAATTCATCTTGCAATACATATAAACAACTTTGCCAAACCGACAGATACACAGTTAAACTCCCAGAGATTTAATTTTTATTCCCGTTCATCTTTAATGATGGAAAATCAAACATTTATTGCTAATCTTTGACCAACTTTCTTGGCCCAGACCGACTATTATGAAGGTACTTTATCCACAAGTACAAGATTGATTTTTATGAAAAATATGATCTCAGCAACATAAAAGAATAAAACACTGATTTTTAAGAAAATTATTTTTTAAGCTCGAACAGTGATCATAACAAATTTGCAGCCAGATCGCGATCAAATTCTACGATCGAATTGGCTTTTCCCAAGCTTTTATTCACTTTTTATACAGAGGCTGTGGAAAACTTCTTATTTATGATGATCCTATATGATCACGTAAAAGGATCCTTTATAATTACGGCCTCTGCAGCGTTTTAATGATTGACTTTTGTTGTCTTCATCTATAATATCTCGCGCTCGCAATGGCACCTGTGCCAGGATCGCGACCTGCATAGGATGTTTTAACCTTAACCGATCGGATGGAATTGTTATGAAAAGAACTTTTCAACCTAGCGTTTTAAAACGCAAACGTACACACGGTTTCCGTGCTCGTATGGCAACAGCAAATGGCCGTAAAGTATTAGCTCGTCGTCGTGCTAAAGGCCGTAAAGTTCTTTCTGCTTAATATATAAGTGGAAGACTTTAGCTTCAGCAGGGAGTTACGTCTGTTAACTCCCTCGCATTACTCTCGAATCTTTAATGAACCAGCACGCGCTGCGACTCCTTTCTTTACCCTATTAGCTAAACGCAATGACCAAACTAATCCTCGATTAGGTCTTACGGTCGCAAAAAAACGCGTTAAAAAAGCCTGTCAACGTAATCGAATTAAACGACTTGCTCGCGAAAGTTTCCGTTTAAATCAACATAAACTCGATAACATTGATATTGTGCTTATGGTTAAAAGTGGTATTGATGAACAGTCCAACGAAGAGCTAACAAAGCAACTAAATAAATTGTGGCGAAAAATTAACGAACGCTGCAAGCCTGGTGCACCTAAACCACCACCATTTAAAAAACGCCCGAATAAATCAGCTAAATCTAATAAACAAGCCTGATAGCAATAGAATTACAGGCTTAATTAAGGTATCTTTAGCTCACCTTTTAATCATGCATTTAAAATTCTACGATGGGAATTTAAATTCATGGTATCCATTGACTAAATTAACGCAGGGGCAGACACATCATGAGGTTACTTAAACCACTTGTTGCTATTCCAAAGCGCTGTTTAGTCATGCTAATACGCGGCTATCAAAAATGGATAAGCCCATTATTAGGCCCGCATTGTCGTTTTAATCCAACCTGCTCTAGTTACGCTATTCAAGCAATTAATTTGCATGGAAGTGTAAAAGGCAGTTGGTTAGCTGTTAAACGCATATTAAAATGCCACCCTTTACATGCTGGTGGGGATGATCCCGTACCGGCAAAAAATCATATTAACCACCAACACGAGAAATAAGAGCTGTTATGGAATCGCAACGCACGTTTTTATTAATCGGCTTGATGCTTGTGTCGTTTTTATTATTTCAAGAATGGAATAACGACTACAACGCACCAAAGGCTGATCCAAGTGCCACAACACAAACACTAGGCGCAACAACACCAGAATCTGATGACTTTATTCCTGCATCATCTGACGGTGAAGTTCCAGCTGTAACGACAGCAAAGCGCTCAGTTATTGATGTAACAACTGACGTATTCACTGTTAAAATTGACACCCGTGGTGGTGACATCATTGAAACAGACTTACTTCAGTACGAAGAAGAAAAAGGCAGTAACACACCTTACATGCTATTAGGTGAGTTCGATGGTAAGCAATACTTCTCGCAAAGTGGCTTAATTGGTTTAAATGGTCCTGACGCAACTGTTGCTGGTCGCCCTGTTTATAAAACCACACAAAAAGCATTCACTTTAACGGGTGATGAGCTACGTGTACCACTTGAGTTTACTGACAGTAAAGGTGTGACGTTTACTAAAACTTATATCTTCAAAAAAGGCGACTACGCTGTAGATTTAGAGTACACAGTAAACAACGTAACAGCTGATCCAATTCAAGTTCAGTTATACACGCAAGTAAAACGCACAGTACAAGAAAAAGGTAGCTTAGTAGATCAAAACTACTTAGGTGGCGCTTATGGCTCAGATGAAGAGAAGTATGAAAAATACAGCTTCTCAGACATGGCTGATAAAAACCTTAATATCACCACATCTGGCGGCTACATTGCATTTATTCAACACTACTTTGTAAGTGCGTGGGTACCAAAGCAAGATCAACAAAACACTCTTTACAGCAAACTTGTATCAGGTAATGCAGCAATTATTGGTGTTAAAGGTGAAGCAGTTAATGTACAAGCTGGTTCGCAAGCAACGCTTGGCTCAACCTACTATATGGGCCCGAAAGAGTCTGACGTACTAGAAGCAATTCACCCAGACTTAGACCTAACTGTAGATTACGGTTGGTTATTCTTTATCTCACAACCATTATTCGTATTACTTAAGTGGTTATACGGTATCTTAGGTAACTGGGGTCTAGCTATCATTGCAATCACGGTTATCGTTAAAACGGCAATGTACCCACTTACTAAAGCACAATACACGTCAATGGCGAAGATGCGTGCACTTCAGCCTAAAATGGCTGCCCTAAAAGAGAAGTATGGTGATGACCGTCAAAAATTCGGTCAAGCTATGATGGAAATGTACCGCAAAGAAAAAGTGAACCCTATGGGTGGCTGTTTCCCACTGTTACTACAAATGCCAATCTTCTTAGCGTTATTCTACGTATTCTTAGAGTCAACTGAGCTACGTCATGCTGAATTCGTTTTATGGTTAAATGACTTATCAGCAATGGACCCATACTACGTATTACCGGTTTTATTTGGTTTAAGTATGTTCATCACTCAAAAGCTGCAACCGATGACGGTTACTGACCCTATGCAGCAAAAAATGATGACCTTTATGCCAGTAGTATTCTCTATTTTCTTCTTATGGTTCCCATCTGGCCTAGTACTTTACTGGTTAGTATCGAACCTTATCTCAATCGCACAGATGCTAATCATCTACCGCGGTATGGAGAAAAAAGGTATTAAGGTAAGAGGCTAAACTCTTAACCCAATAAAAAAGGCGCTAACTGCGCCTTTTTTATTGCCTGGAAAAAAGCTAACCGAGAATAGGAGAATAAACCTGATTGGGTACACTGCGCTCAGTAAAGCTCAAACTTGTTGTTAGTAACGAAGCAACCACCAAGCCGATTGCAACCACCCCAGATAAACCAAGCCACTTTCCAGCCGTTGTTTTACGCTTAACCCTAAACCAACTCATATACATGCCAGCAGCGCTTAAAAAGCTCATCAATGCACCAAATAGCCCCCAAATAAGCTTAGTACCAATTCCTGCAAAGTTACCAAAGTGCAGCGGATCAGCGGTGTCTTTAATTCGTGGAAGCAGGTTGAGTTCTTCCCCTTTTTGTATGCCTAGAACTTCACCGGAACTTGGTTTTAAATAAACCCGGTTAGCACGCAGGCGTAGTAAAATATCATCGTTATAACCGCGTATTTCAATAGGCTGTTCAGCTTTATTAGGATAACGAATATAGCGAATATCAAGGCTAGGAAACGCCTGTTGAGCGGCTTCATAAGCAGCAGCTAAACTAATTGGCGATAGACCTTTACGAGGGCTTTGTTTTTTAAACTCACTCAAGGCTGGTGGACTAGAGACATAGTGAGGTACCTTCGCAGTTTGCAGCCCATGTTCTACCAGATACCAAACCCCTGTGATGGCCATCACAGCAATAAACCATAAACTCCAAAGCCCTAACAGCTTATGCCAATCAGACCAACTACTACGTTTATCTAGGCTTAGCGCAGCAGGCTTTTTCATAAAGCCTTGCCACCAGCGCCGATACACATAAAAACTCGAAACCAATAAAATAACGAGTAAAATACTCAAACTGGTGACGATTAATTTACCCGTCCAGCCCATCGACAAGTTCATATGCCAGTTACGTAAAAACCGCGATATCCGCGCCCACTCTCCTTCACCGAGTAAGCGACCCGTTGCAGCATCTAAATAAACAAAGCGAAATGAATCACCGACTTTAAGAGCCGCTTCAATGGCAAGGTAATCTTGCTTATGACGTTGGATATAAAGTAATTGAGCTTGCGGGTAATGCTGATTAAGGGTGTTTTCGATAGCTAGGTAGTTAGTAGAGGCAGAAGAAGTTAATGCACGGTACTTAGCGTCTGTTAAGTACTCGAGTTCATGACTTAACGTAGCGAGTGTTCCCGATACGCAGGTAACAAAAAGCAGGACTCCAACAAAGAGTCCTGCCCAAGAATGTAAGTTAAACCAACTTTTAGCGTTCACACGCCACCATTAAAAGCTGTATTTAGCACTTAAATAAACACGACGTGGTTCACCAGGAAAGTGCCCTGTTCGTTCGATAAAGCCACTGCTTGCGTATTCTTTATCAAATAGGTTCTTAACTGATAGCTGCCATTGCCAGTTATCAACGGTTGTTTGCCACGCCATGTTGTAAACAGTGTAAGGTTTAACACGTTGACCGCCTAAACTAAGCTGTTCATCAACATAATCTAAGCCAGCAGAAATAGATGACGATAAGCTAGGTAGCTCATAGCGTGTCCATATACCTAGAGTATTTTGCGGCGCGTTAGCAAATTTATCGCTATCAGGAATTTGGTTACGAATGCTATCGTTAGCTTTAGTAATACGGGTATCATTATAAGCGTAGCTTGCAGTAACGACCCAGCGCTCAGTGATGTCACCAACCACTTCGAGTTCAAAGCCCTTACTTTGTACTTCACCAACAGCAACTAAGTCATCAACGCCGTCACCTGCAACATCACCTAATAAGCTAGGCTGCAGGATGTTTTCACGGACAATATCGTACACAGCCATATTAACAGCAAGTGTGTCTGCTAATAGCTTGGTTCTTAAACCTAACTCGTTAATACGGCTAGTCTCTGGCGAGAATGGGCCACCCTTTGCTGTTTCTTGATTACTCGCACTTTGCGGCACAAAGCCAGTGCCATGTAGCGCATAAGGGAAGAACATGTTGTTAATGTTATAGCTAGTACCAATACGGTAAGTTAAGTCGCTATCAGAAAACTCGGTTTGATTTAACAGATCTTTGTCTTCAAAACGATCATACCTTAAGCCAGCTGTCACACTCCAATTAGCGGTGATATCTAGCTGATCTTGCAAGTAGGCACCAAAGCGGGTGCTATTCGTTTTCCCAAGCCTTGGTGTAATACTATCAAGATCATAATCATCAGCAGACGTTAAACCATACTCAGGGTTGTTAAGATCAAGACCTGGTACTGGGCCACCTTTACTTTGTTGCGTAGCTGTACGGTAAACGCTTTCAAAATCATGTTCATACCAATCACTACCAAACAACACTTGATGCTGCATGTCTGCAACTACAAATTCTGCAATCGCATTAGCTGTTAAGCTAAAACCTTCGTTCTCACGTACTTGATCACGAAACTCACGATGGCTCCAATCAACAATACCGTCGTCATCTGTATCTACGAGGCCTCTTGGTTCATGGTAGTTTTGCACTTCTTTGTTATCAAAATAACGTGCTGTGACATCTGTGCGCCAAACATCATTAAACTCATGTTTTAAAGTTGCCTGATAGACATGGGCTTCAACATTTTGAAAGTCTGTCGCCTCGTTATGATTCCAGCTAATATCAGTTAGAAAATTACCGTTATCATCAGCAGGTACACCACGTAAACGTGCCCCACCCAACTCTTGCTCTATATAGGTATACTGAGTGGTCAATTCGGTTGCACTATTTATAAGCCACGTATAACCAAGATCAACAATGGTATTATCGCTGCTAGTATTAGCACGGAATGGCTTTTCAGTATCACGGTAAAGACCAACACGGTAAGCATGATTATCAAGTGATTCACTCAATGTTCCTGTGCTTTCTAATGCACCACTAAAGAAGTCATCATTACCTACTTCAACTTCAATACTGTGTTCACTGGTGAATTTAGGCTTCTTAGTTACATAGTTAATAATACCACCCGGATTACCACTACCGTATATAGCGCCAGCAGGCCCTTTTAAAACCGCAACTTGTTCAATATTAAATAATTGCGGTACAGCAAAGCCATTGAAAGGGTCGCCCTTTACACCATCATATAAAATCTCATCTTGGCGAAAACCACGGAATGTCACGCCCGAATAACTAAAGGCATTAACACCAGCTATATTGCTATAAAGGTCAGTAATTTGGCGAGCAGCCTGATCACTGATCAGCTCCTGCGGTAAAACTTGAATTGACTGAGGAATTTTCTCTAAAGGTGTATTGGTACGAGTAGCAAAGCTAGACTCGGTTGGGCGATATAAAGAGAACGCACGGCCAACAACTTCTATTTTTTCGAGTTCTTTTGAATCACTTTGATCCGAAGTAGTCACTTCAGTTTGAGCATGGGCAACGCCCGAAAAACCAGCAGCAAGTGCAATAAAAACAGCAGAAAGACGCATAATAAAAAACGATAAGATTTAGAATGCGCAACATGGTAATGAATATAGTTATCATTTTCAATGAGTGTTTATTATTAATTAAAGCTAAATAAAGTATTACTTACATCAGACTTTTGCTACCTCATTATTCAAACAGCTATTCGCATGAAATTAAGCCATAGGTTACAATAGAACCAGCATTCATTCTTTTATTGGCATTATTTCATCGCATGATTAATCAAGACACAATTGCAGCACAAGCGACCGCACCAGGACGTGGTGGGGTTGGTATTATTCGCGTCTCTGGCAGCTTAGCTAAAACAGTGGCAGAACAGATTATTGGCCGTTGTCCTAAAACACGTTACGCAGACTATGTACCATTTAAAAGCTTGAACGGTGAACAGCTTGACCAAGGTATTGCTATTTACTTCCAAGGGCCAAATTCATTTACCGGCGAAGACGTACTAGAACTACAAGGTCACGGCGGCCCTGTCGTATTAGATATGCTATTAAAAGAAATTAGCCAAATTGACGGTGTACGTTTAGCAAAACCAGGTGAGTTCTCTGAGCGCGCATTTATGAATGATAAGCTTGATTTAACTCAAGCAGAGGCAATTGCCGATTTAATTAATGCAACCAGTGAACAGGCAGCAAAAAGCGCCCTCCAATCACTGCAAGGTGAATTCTCTAAGCACATAGAAACGCTGGTGGAGAAAGTCATTCACCTACGTATGTATGTTGAAGCCGCAATTGATTTTCCAGATGAAGAAATCGACTTTTTATCAGACGGTAAAGTATCAACAGATCTCAATGCCATTATTGATCAATTAGAGAATGTAACTCAGCAAGCTAAGCAAGGTAGCATCATGCGTGAAGGTATGCGTGTTGTTATTGCTGGTCGCCCTAACGCTGGTAAATCAAGCTTATTAAATGCTTTAGCTGGCCGAGATGCAGCCATCGTTACCGAAATAGCTGGTACAACACGTGACGTTTTACGCGAACATATCCACATTGATGGTATGCCACTACATATTATTGATACCGCAGGCCTGCGTGAAAGCCCTGATAAAGTAGAGCAAATTGGTATTGAACGCGCATGGGATGAAATTAACCAAGCCGATCGCGTACTATTTATGTTAGACGGCACAGACACATCAGCCACTGATCCTCATGATATTTGGCCAGAGTTTATGGCCAAGTTACCAGAGGGTATGGGTGTTACTGTGATCCGAAATAAAGCCGATATTTCCGGTGAAAATGTCGGTATGGATGAACATGATCAATATCCGGTGATCCGTTTAAGCGCTAAAAATGCAGAGGGTATAGAGTTAGTTCGTACTCACTTAAAGGCATGTATAGGTTTCCAAGGTGCCACAGAAGGTGGATTTATGGCACGCCGTCGTCACTTAGATGCACTTGATCATGCAGCCTATCATTTAAACACAGGTAAAGAGCAACTAGAGATGCATATAGCTGGTGAGATCTTGGCTGAAGAATTACGCCTAACTCAACAGTTCTTAAATGAGATAACGGGTGAATTTACCTCTGATGACCTACTTGGGAAAATCTTTAGTTCGTTCTGTATCGGTAAATAAATTACGGTCATCAATATTATAAAAAAGAGTCGCAAGACTCTTTTTTTGTTTTTACTTCAACTAATCAATTATCGGTTCAGGGCCGAAACCAGCCAGTAATTAACCTCATATCAATTAGTCTAGCGATGTTATTAAACGGAGGACATCATGGACAAATATCAACTCTTTCACCAATTACACCACCAGCAAAGCGGCTTTATACTTGCTAATGCGTGGGATCTTAGTTCAGTACAATTCATCCAAGCTGCGGGAGCTAAAGCAGTAGCAACAACCAGCTGGGGAATTGCTGCCAGTTTAGGGTTAGCTGATGGTGAAAACATCTCTTTTAAAACTCAATTAGCGCTGGTTAAAAGCTTAACCGAACACCTTCATATTCCACTCTCTGTCGATATAGAGTCAGGCTACAGTAACGATCCGCTGCAAATTAGCGAAAACGTTTTAGCGTTAGCAAGATTAGGAGTTGTAGGCATCAACATAGAGGACTCAGATAAAAACACTAACGCACTGAGATCTACCGAGCAGCAATGCACTATTATTAGTGAAATAAAAAAAGTACTTAACGAAAATGGCTTCGGTGGTTTATTTATAAACGCCAGAACTGATACCTACTTTGTTAGTGACTCCCCTTTTCAAGCAACATTAAAGCGAGCAAAAGCGTATCAAAATGCAGGTGCAGACGGTCTGTTTGTACCCGGCTTAACTAACATAGATCACATAACCAGCTTAGCTAACACAATAGATATGCCATTAAATGTTATGGCAATGAGCAATTTTAACTCAGCAAAAGCCGCTTTCGCTGGTGGTGCAAAACGGTTTTCATTGGGTAATTCGCTTTATGAACTAGTCGGTAATACGATAAAAACCAGTTTAACTCAGATCGAAAACTAACTTAGCGAGCTAAAAAATCAGATCAAAACAGCTTTTAAGATCGAATTTAGCTAAAAATGTTATCCACATTTGGGGATTTTTTAGATCTAAAGGCTGATTTGATCATAAAAAAACGCTGATATTTGAATTTATTTTCATACAACAGCCCTTTTTGATAACTAATTTTCTTAAAAATAGCCTTTATTAGCGCTTATTTAAGTTTTTTTCGATCTATTTTATTGATCGCAAATTGCAAACCGATCGTTATCAACAAGCGATCTATCCACAAAACGATCATACTCACTATTTTTATCAGATCTGAAAAATTAAGCGCTTACACATAATTAAAGATCAACAACTTAGCAAAGTTATACAGTTTCCAATATTTAGCTTGATCAGAACTTTCCCCAAATTTATTAACAGCTTGATCAAAGGGTTTAATTTATGAATAAATATAAAAAACGATTAAAAACAGTAGATTATAAAAAGCATTGAATTAAAGCTGTCATTTTAAGCAGAAAAACTTATTCAGATCGTAATTCAACGCTTTACTCACACCCTAACTTAGTTATCATGTGGCCACTTATTTCTATACATGATCAATCACATGCAATCAGTAAATATCATCGTTGGCAGCCAAATGGGATCTGCAGAATACGTGGCAGAGCAACTAGCAGAAGCCCTTGAACAACAAGGGATCCAAGTGCAGCTTCATGAACAGCCTGTATTTGATGATATTGATCAGCAAGATACTATTTGGTTGTTATGTACTTCTACATACGGTGCGGGAGACTACCCAGAGAACCTACTGCCATTTATTGAGTCTATTAACCAACAGGCTGATCTTAAAGGATTAAACTACAGTGTGATCGGATTAGGTGACACTAGTTACGACACCTATAACTATGCAGGCCGTAATCTAGATGAGTTATTAGCTATTAAAGGCGCAAACCGCGTGGCAGAACGCTTAGAGCTAAATATTCTTGATGAAGCATTGCCAGAAGACACAGCATTAGCCTGGTTACCAAGCTGGATCGAATCAGTGGGGCTCAATTAAACCGATCGGTGTTGATCGTTGTTATAAAAGTTACCCACAATTTACTGATAATTTAGATCGGATTGTGGATAAACACTGATCTAACTGCGATTTTAACCTAGTTTATCCCTTGGATAAGATCCAATCGATATTGCCCTGTGTATAAATAGCCCTTTTGATCAAAGCTTTTACGCGGGAAGATCCGATCATATTAACACCTTTAGATCTGCGTTAAGATCATGTTTTAAATAGTAAAGCGAACATTATCAACAGATCTAGCCGTTATTAGTAGTAAGAGTAATAAAAGATCTCTTTAAAAGATCCTTTATATTATTAGAGATCACCCACTTAGATCTTGAGCACTGTTTAATCATTTATCTTCTCTAAATTTCTAGGTAGAATACGCTCCCTTTACAAAGTTTTGCTGGTCGATTAAGTAGGATCCCATAAATGATTTTTCACGAACGTTTTGATGTTATTGTTGTAGGTGGTGGACATGCAGGTACTGAAGCTGCATTAGCATCTGCTCGCATGGGCATGAATACCCTATTGCTAACTCATAATATGGATACCCTTGGTCAAATGTCTTGTAACCCGGCAATTGGCGGTATTGGTAAAGGCCATTTAGTTAAAGAGATCGATGCACTTGGTGGTGCAATGGCTCAGGCTATTGATAAAGGCGGTATTCAATTTCGTACTTTAAACTCATCTAAAGGCCCTGCAGTACGTGCTACACGTGCACAAGCTGACCGTGCTTTGTATAAAGCAGCTATTCAACATACTTTACAACATCAAGAAAACTTAAAGATCTTCCAACAATCATGTGACGATCTAATCGTTGAAGGTGATCGAGTAATCGGTGTTGTAACGCAAATGGGTCTTCGTTTTAGCGCGCCTTCTGTGGTTCTTACCGTAGGTACTTTCTTAGGTGGTCAGATCCATATTGGTTTAGAGAACTTCAAAGGTGGTCGTGCTGGCGATCCACCTTCAATTGCACTTGCAGAGCGATTACGTGAATTACCTTTCCGTGTTGATCGCTTAAAAACAGGCACGCCTCCTCGTATTGATGCGCGTACTGTTGACTTTAGCAAGATGCAAGAACAGCCTGGTGATACCCCAACGCCTGTATTCTCATTTATGGGTAAACAATCGGATCACCCACAGCAGATCCCGTGTTACATCACTTATACAAATGAAAAAACACATGATGTGATCCGCAATAACTTACATCGCTCACCTATGTATTCAGGTGTAATTGAAGGTATTGGTCCACGTTACTGCCCTTCAATCGAAGATAAGATCGTACGTTTTGCTGATAAAGACAAACATCAAATCTTTGTTGAGCCTGAAGGTTTAACATCATACGAATTATATCCAAATGGTATTTCAACGAGTTTACCGTTTGATGTACAGCTTGAAATTGTGCAATCAATCACTGGTTTTGAAAATGCACATATTTGTCGTCCTGGTTATGCTATTGAGTATGACTTCTTTGATCCGCGCGACTTAAAGCAATCATTAGAAACTAAGTTTATTAATGGTTTATTCTTCGCAGGCCAAATCAATGGTACAACCGGTTACGAAGAAGCAGGCGCACAAGGTTTAATTGCGGGTATGAACGCGGCATTACAAGTACAAGGCAAAGAGTCTTGGACACCTCGCCGTGATGAAGCATACACAGGTGTACTAATTGACGACCTAGCAACATTAGGTACTAAAGAACCGTACCGTATGTTTACTAGCCGTGCTGAATACCGTTTATTACTTCGTGAAGATAATGCCGACATTCGTTTAACTGAGAAAGGCCGTGAACTTGGCTTAGTTGACGATGCTCGTTGGGCTGCCTTTAACGAAAAAATGGAAATCATCGAAAAAGAAACGCAACGCTTAAAAGAAACATGGATCCACAAAGATCACGTTGCTGTTGATCAAGTAAACGCGTTATTAAAAACACCACTGACTCGTGAAGCGAGCCTTGAAGATCTGATCCGCCGTCCTGAAATTCGTTATAACGACTTAATGGCAATCGATGGTTTAGGTTCTGAGTTTGATAACCAAGCTGCACTTGAGCAAGTTGAGATCCATACTAAGTACGCAGGCTATATTGCTCGTCAGCAAGATGAGATCAATAAGCAGCTACGTCATGAACAAACTGTATTACCAAAAGACTTTGATTATTCAACTGTTTCTGGTTTATCGAATGAGGTTATTGCAAAGCTTACTGATAGTCGTCCAGATACAATTGGCCAAGCGTCACGTATTTCAGGTATCACCCCTGCTGCTA
Source organism: Pseudoalteromonas sp. P1-26 (assembly GCF_001401795.1). Taxonomy (NCBI): domain Bacteria; kingdom Pseudomonadati; phylum Pseudomonadota; class Gammaproteobacteria; order Alteromonadales; family Pseudoalteromonadaceae; genus Pseudoalteromonas; species Pseudoalteromonas sp. P1-26. The sequence goes on from NZ_LKDX01000041.1 coordinate 22,144, forward strand.
TTTCGCTATTATTAGTCTATCTGAAAAAGCAAGGCTTACTGCGCAAGACTGCGTAGTTGGTGAGGAATACAGTGTTACAACAACAATTAACTTCGCTGTTAGCGCAAACTGATATTGCGCTAACAGAAAAACAGCAACAACAACTTGTGCAATATGTTGAATTATTAGACAAGTGGAACAAAGCGTATAACTTAACCTCTGTTCGTTTACCTGAAGAAATGATGGTTAAGCATATAATGGATAGCTTAGTTGTTGCACCACACCTTAAAGGCAAACATTACATTGATGTAGGTACGGGTCCTGGTTTACCGGGTATCGTATTAGCTATCGCTTTACCTGATACACAATTTGTGTTGTTAGATAGTTTAGGAAAACGCGTACGCTTTTTGATGCAGGTAAAACATGCACTTGGCCTTGAAAATGTAACCCCAGTGCAGTCTAGAGTTGAAGAATATCAACCAAGTGTTAAATTAGATGGTGTATTAAGTCGTGCATTCGCCTCTTTACAAGATATGGTTGACTGGTGTGCGCACTTGATTGATCATTCAGGTAAATTTATCGCCTTAAAAGGCGTATTTCCGAGCGAAGAACTAGACTCATTACCTAAAGGTATTAAGTTTGATGAAAAAATCAGCTTGGAAGTACCTGAGTTAGATGCACAAAGACATCTAATCATTCTATCTAAAGACTAGGGATCAGAGCACTGTGGCAAAAGTCATCGCATTAGCAAACCAAAAAGGTGGTGTTGGTAAAACAACCACCGCTGTGAATCTCGCGGCATCGATGGCCGCGACGAAGCGTAAAGTGTTATTAATCGATCTTGATCCGCAAGGAAACGCTACCATGGGTAGTGGTGTCGATAAATACGGTGATGTTGCGACTATTTACGATTTATTGATTGAAGAAACACCAATCGATGAAGTGATCAATAAAGAAACCTCAGGTGAGTATCACTTAATTGCTGCTAATGGCGATGTGACTGCCGCTGAAGTTAAACTAATGGAATTGTTTGCTCGTGAAGTGCGTTTACGTAATGCGCTTGAACAAATTCAAGATCAATACGATTTCATTTTTATCGACTGCCCGCCTTCACTTAACATGCTTACTGTTAATGCAATGGCTGCCGCAGATTCGATTTTAGTTCCGATGCAATGTGAGTATTATGCCCTTGAAGGTTTAACGGCATTAATGGATACCATTACTCAGCTATCTAAGCTAGTAAATCCAGCGTTAACAATTGAAGGGATTTTGCGCACCATGTATGATCCGCGCAATCGCCTTGCAAATGATGTATCAGAACAACTCAAACAACATTTTGGCGATAAAGTATATCGTACCGTTATCCCACGTAATGTCCGTTTAGCAGAAGCGCCGAGTTTTGGTGCCCCTGCCATGTATTATGACCGTGCATCAAGTGGTGCTAAAGCTTACTTAGCCCTAGCCGGCGAAATGTTACGTAGAAAAGAGAAAACATCTTCAGCAGTAGCCTAACTTCGAGGTAAAAAAATAACATGTCTGCTAAAAAACGCGGTTTAGGCCGAGGACTCGACGCTTTATTAAGTTCATCAAAACCTGCCCCAAGTGCAAATAATCAGCAACAAGCGACAGCAACACCAGAGCAAGTCTCTGAAGTTGTTGCAGAGCAAAGCAAAGGTGAGCTGCAAAAATTAGCGATTGAGTTTTTACAATCGGGTAAATATCAACCGCGTAAAGACATGTCTGAAGAAGCGCTAGAAGAGTTAGCCAGCTCAATTCGTGCTCAAGGCATCATTCAGCCAATTGTTGTGCGCCAAATTGGTGCAGACAAATATGAAATTATTGCTGGTGAACGTCGTTGGCGTGCTGCTCAACTTGCAAAATTAGATGCTGTTCCATGTATCATCAAAGATGTACCAGATGAAGCAGCCGTTGCAATCGCATTGATTGAAAATATCCAACGTGAAGACCTAAACGCGATGGAAGAAGCGATTGCATTGAATCGTTTACTTAACGAATTTGAACTCACTCATCAACAAGTCGCCGAAGCTGTTGGTAAATCGCGTACGACTGTGACTAATTTACTACGTCTAAATAACCTTAACGAAGATGTTAAAATATTGTTAGAGCATGGCGACATCGAAATGGGTCATGCACGTTGTTTATTGGCACTTGAAGGCGAAGCGCAGTCAGATGCTGCTAGATTAGCGGTTGCTAAAGCGTTGACTGTTCGTGAAACTGAGAAATTAGTTCGCTCTATCTTAGAACCAGCTCCGAAAAAAGAAGTGCAAGAAAAAGATCCGGATGTCAAACAGTTAGAGCAAAAACTTGCTGAAAATTTAGGCGCCAAAGTAGAAATAAACTACAATAAAAAAGGCAAAGGCAAACTGGTTATCTCTTATACAACTCTTGATGAGTTGGATGGCATTTTAAGCCGTATAAATTAAGACTATTCCCGTCATTAATTAATAACATGTCCAAAAAGAGACATTTGTGGTGTTTTTGCACTACAAAGGGTCGACTCAAGTTGCAAAACTGGTAGGAATCAGTATAATTTCGCCAGTTTTCATACCCTGACAATTTAACGTTCTAAAGGTTAACAAAACGTGACTAATAGGTTAGCAAAGCCGTATAGGCTTGCCGCATTTAAATTAATTTGTCTTCAGGGTATCGTAGCATTAATCGCTGCAGTAATTGTTTTTATAGGTTGGGGAGTCAATGCCGGCCAGTCAGCGCTTGCTGGCGGAGCTGTTGCACTACTCCCTAATTTTGTATTTGCTGTCTATGCATTCCGTTATATGGGTGCAAGTCGAGTAAATCAAGTGTATGCCTCGCTAAAGCGCGGCAACGGATTAAAATTTATGCTAACAATCGTTTTGTTTGCACTGATACTGAAGTCTTACACGGTCGTTTTATTACCGTTTTTCTGTGTTTATGTATTGGTGTTATTTAGCGGATTGTTTGCGCCCGTTTTTTTTAATCATTAACTTTTGGGATATAACATGGCTGCAGAAGAAGTAACTCTATCAAGCCATATTCAGCACCACTTAACTAACGCTAAGATGTGCTCGACCGACGCTGGTCTTGCCTTCAACAAAGCGTGTGCAGACAGTGGTTTCTGGACATGGAATATAGATACCCTCGCATGGTCAATCGGTCTAGGTCTTGTATTTTTATGGATCTTCCGTAGTGCCGCTAAGAAAGCAAATACCGGTGTACCTGGTAAATTTCAGTGTTTCATTGAAATGATCGTTGAGTTCGTTGGCGACAACGTACGTGACACATACCACGGTAAAAGTGCATTAATCGCTCCATTAGCTCTAACGATTTTCGTTTGGGTGTTCTTAATGAACTTAATGGACTTGATTCCGGTTGATTTCCTACCTGCATTAGCTGGCTTCGTTGGCGAGCAAGCATTTGGTATGGATTCTCACGATGTTTACATGAAGATTGTACCTACAACAGACATCAACATGACTGCTGCACTTGCTATTGGTGTATTCATTCTGATGATCGGTTACGCAATCAAAATCAAAGGGATTGGCGGATTCTTAGCTGAATTAACGCTTCACCCGTTCAGCTCTAATAACAAGCTAGCGATGGTGTTCTTAATCCCATGTAACTTATTACTAGAAACAATCGCTTTAGTTGCTAAGCCGTTCTCGTTAGCACTGCGTTTATTCGGTAACTTATATGCTGGTGAGTTGATTTTCATCTTGATCGGCGCAGTTGGTTTAATGCAACTACCGTTGCACTTTATTTGGGCTGTATTCCACATCTTAGTAATCGTACTGCAAGCATTCGTATTCATGATGCTTACAATCGTTTACCTAAGCATGGCAAGCTCAGATAATCACTAATTTTTTACACTTTTAAATTTTAACTTTAATTTACAATTGAAACTTTGGAGAAAAAAATGGAACTAATGATTGGTCTTAAGTACATCGCTGTTGCTCTACTTATCGGCTTCGGTGCAATCGGTACTGCTATCGGCTTCGGTAACATGGGTGGTAAATTCCTTGAAGCTTGTGCACGTCAACCTGAACTTGCACCTTCATTACAAGTTAAGATGTTCATCCTTGCTGGTCTAATCGATGCCGTAGCTATGATCGGTGTTGGTATCGCAATGGTATTGTTGTTCGTACTTTAATATTATTTTTTGAACAGCTTACTATTTTAAGGAGGAGCGGTCGTGAACTTAACAGCCACTCTTATCGGTGAATTAATTGCATTTACGGTTTTCGTACTTTTCTGTATGAAATACGTATGGCCACCACTAAATGGTGCAATTGAAGCTCGCCAGAAGAAAATCGAAGATGGTTTAGCTGCCTCTGATAGAGCCGAAAAAGACTTAGAACTTGCGCAAAAGAAAGCTGCTGAGCAGCTTAAAGAGGCAAAAGCTCAAGCGGCTGATATCATTGAACAAGCTAAAAAGCGTGCCACGCTAATCGTTGACGAAGAAACTGTTCGTGGTCAACAAGAGCGTGAAAAAATTATTGCTCAAGGGCACTCTGAAATCGAAGCAGAGCGTAACCGTGTAACAGAAGAACTACGTAAACAAGTAGCGACGCTGGCAGTGGTTGGTGCTGAGAAGATTTTAGAGCGCGAAATCAATCAAGCCGCACACAGTGACATCGTTGAAAAACTTGTCGCTGAGCTGTAATTAGGAGGGTATGAGCATGTCTGAATTGGCTACTATCGCTCGCCCATACGCTAAAGCGGCTTTTGAACTTGCCGTTGAAAAAGGCACTGTTGAAAGTTGGAACGACATGCTGTTCTTTGCTGGCCACGTTGCCAGCAACGAGCAAGCCGCTGCCGCGCTAGCTGGATTGCCTACTGCTACTGAACAAGCAGATCTGTTTATCAAGATCTGTGCAGAGCAGCTCAACGAACAAGGTCAGAACCTAATCAAGGTGATGGCTGAAAATGGACGTTTAGTTGCACTGCCTGCTGTTGCTGAGTTATTCGCTGAATTTAAAGCGGACTACGACAAAGAAATCGACGTTGACGTGATTTCTGCAACACCGCTTGCTGCTGAGCAGCAAGCAACATTGGTAGCGGCACTTGAAAAACGTTTCGCACGCAAAGTTAAGCTGAATTGTAGTGAAGATACTACAGTTGTTGGCGGTCTTATCATTAAGGCGGGTGACACTGTAATCGACGGCTCAGTACGTGGCAAATTAGCCCGCTTAGCTACATCACTACAATCGTAATTGGGAAAAAGAGCATGCAACTTAATTCCACTGAAATTTCAGATCTGATCAAACAACGTATTGAGCAGTTCGAAGTTGTAAGTGAAGCTCGTAACGAAGGTACTATCGTATCTGTTACTGACGGTATCATCCGCATCCACGGTCTTGCTGACTGTATGCAAGGTGAGATGATCGAGCTTCCTGGCAACCGTTATGCTATCGCACTAAACCTTGAGCGTGACTCAGTAGGTGCTGTAGTAATGGGTCCTTACGCTGACCTTAAAGAAGGCGTAAAAGTTAAATCAACTGGTCGTATCCTAGAGGTTCCTGTTGGTCGTGGTCTACTTGGTCGTGTTGTTAACACACTAGGTGCACCTATCGACGGTAAAGGCGCTTTAGATAACGACGGTTTTGAACCTGTTGAGAAAATCGCACCAGGCGTTATCGAACGTCAATCAGTAGATGAGCCAGTACAAACTGGTTATAAATCTATCGATGCGATGATCCCAGTAGGTCGTGGTCAACGTGAGCTTGTGATCGGTGACCGCCAAACTGGTAAAACTGCATTAGCAATCGATGCTATCATCAACCAAAAAGGTACAGGCGTTAAGTGTGTGTACGTTGCAGTTGGTCAAAAAGCATCTACTATCGCTAACGTAGTACGTAAACTTGAAGAGCACGGTGCACTTGAAAACACAATCGTTGTTGTTGCATCTGCTTCTGAATCTGCGGCACTTCAGTACTTAGCACCATTCTCTGGTTGTACTATGGGTGAATACTTCCGTGACCGTGGTGAAGACGCGCTAATCGTATATGATGATTTATCTAAGCAAGCTGTTGCTTACCGTCAAATCTCATTACTACTTAAGCGTCCACCAGGCCGTGAAGCATACCCAGGTGACGTATTCTACCTTCACTCACGTCTTCTAGAGCGTGCATCACGTGTAAACGCTGATTACGTTGAGAAGTTCACTAATGGTGAAGTGAAAGGTAAAACAGGTTCATTGACGGCATTGCCAATCATTGAAACTCAAGGCGGCGACGTTTCTGCGTTCGTACCGACAAACGTTATCTCTATCACCGATGGTCAGATCTTCTTAGAAACTGACTTATTCAACTCAGGTATCCGTCCAGCTGTTAACGCTGGTATCTCGGTATCTCGTGTTGGTGGTGCAGCGCAAACTAAAATCGTTAAGAAACTAGGTGGTGGTATCCGTCTAGCGTTAGCTCAGTACCGTGAATTAGCTGCGTTCTCGCAGTTCGCGTCTGACCTTGACGATGCAACACGTGCTCAATTAGAGCATGGTGAGCGCGTAACAGAGCTAATGAAGCAGAAACAGTACGCACCAATGTCTGTTGCTGAAATGTCTCTGTCGCTATTTGCTGCTGAAAAAGGCTACCTAAAAGACATCGAAATCGCGAAAATCATGGATTTCGAAGCTGGCCTAATTTCATACGCAAACAGCACATACGCAGAGCTAATGGCTCAAATCAATGAAACTGGTAACTACAACGCTGAGATTGAAGCTCAACTTAAAGAACTTCTAGAGAAGTTCAAGTCGACGCAAACTTGGTAATTTAGTTATGAATGGTGAGCTTTAGGTAACTAAAGCCCACCTGATTCGGAGAGAGAGTCATGGCCAGCGGAAAAGAGATTAAAAGCAAGATCGGGAGTATCAAGAATACTCAGAAGATCACCAGCGCAATGGAAATGGTTGCTGCGTCTAAAATGAAAAGAGCGCAGGAACGTGTGGCGTCAAGCCGTCCATACGCTGAAAACTTACGCCAAGTGATTGGTCGTGTTGCTCAAGCAAATCTTGATTTTACTCACCCTTTCTTAGAAGAGCGTGAAGTAAAACGAGTTGGTTATATTGTTATCTCTACTGACCGTGGTCTATGTGGTGGCTTGAACTCAAACGAGTTTAAAAAAGTTGCCCTAGATGTTAAAGCGTGGAAAGAAAAAGGCGTTGAAGCTGAATTTACTACTTTAGGTAGCAAAGCAGCTGGCTTTTTCCAACGTTTTGGCGGTAAGTTAGTCGCTAAAAAAGCGAACTTAGGAGATACACCTTCACTACAAGACGTTATTGGTCCTGTAAAGACAATGCTAGATGCATACTCTGAAGGTAAAATTGACCGCTTATACGTAGTATTTAACAAGTTCGTTAATACTATGAAGCAAGAGCCAACAATCGATCAGTTACTCCCTTTGCCAAAAGCTGAAGAAGAAGTATCTCAACATTCTTGGGATTACTTATATGAGCCAAACCCAGAAGCGATTTTAGAAGCTCTGTTAGTACGCTTTATTGAGTCTCAAGTATACCAAGGTGTAGTTGAGAACGCTGCCTCTGAACAGGCTGCCCGTATGGTTGCAATGAAAGCTGCAACTGATAACGCAGGCGACCTTATGGATGAGTTACAGCTTGTTTATAACAAGGCTCGTCAAGCTGCAATCACACAAGAAATTAGTGAGATTGTTGGCGGTTCGGCAGCAGTTTAACGCTTCGGCAAAGTTTAATGAGAGGAATAGACATGAGTTTAGGTAAGGTCGTCCAAATTATCGGCGCCGTTGTGGATATCGAATTTCCACAAGACAACGTGCCAGCCGTATATGACGCACTAAAAGTAACAGATGGCGACTTAGCTGGTTTAACTTTAGAAGTTCAACAACAGCTAGGTGGCGGTGTGGTACGTGGTATCGCACTTGGTACTACTGACGGTTTACGTCGTGGTACTGCAGTAGAAGGTACAGGTCAGCCAATCCACGTTCCTGTAGGTACGAAGACACTAGGTCGTATCATGGACGTTTTAGGTAACCCTATTGATGAAGCTGGTCCAATTGGTGAAGAAGAGCGTATGTCTATTCACCGTGCAGCACCTTCTTATGAAGAACAATCAAGTTCAGTAGAACTTTTAGAGACTGGTATCAAGGTAATCGACCTTGTATGTCCATTCGCTAAAGGTGGTAAAGTTGGTCTATTCGGTGGTGCCGGTGTTGGTAAAACCGTAAACATGATGGAACTTATCCGTAACATCGCAATCGAGCACAGCGGTTACTCAGTATTCGCAGGTGTTGGTGAGCGTACTCGTGAGGGTAATGACTTCTACCATGAGATGAACGACTCAAACGTACTAGACAAAGTATCTCTAGTATACGGTCAAATGAATGAGCCACCGGGTAACCGTTTACGCGTAGCGTTAACTGGTCTTACTATGGCTGAGAAGTTCCGTGACGAAGGTCGTGACGTACTTTTCTTCGTTGATAACATCTACCGTTATACTCTAGCGGGTACAGAGGTATCAGCACTTCTAGGTCGTATGCCTTCAGCAGTAGGTTACCAACCAACTCTTGCTGAAGAAATGGGTGTACTTCAAGAGCGTATCGCATCTACTAAGACGGGTTCAATCACTTCAATCCAAGCGGTATACGTACCTGCGGATGACTTAACTGACCCATCTCCAGCAACAACGTTTGCTCACTTAGATGCAACAGTAGTACTTTCTCGTGATATCGCTTCACTTGGTATCTACCCTGCGGTAGACCCACTTGATTCATCTTCACGTCAACTTGACCCACTAGTAATCGGTCAAGAGCACTACGATACAGCGCGTGGCGTTCAAACAGTTCTTCAACGTTATAAAGAACTTAAAGACATCATCGCAATCCTAGGTATGGACGAGCTTTCTGACGAAGATAAGCAAGTTGTATCTCGTGCACGTAAAATCCAGCGTTTCCTATCTCAGCCGTTCTTCGTTGCTGAGGTATTCACAGGCGCGCCTGGTAAATACGTGTCACTTAAAGACACAATTGCTGGCTTCAAAGGTATCTTAAACGGTGAGTTTGATGATATGCCAGAGCAAGCGTTCTACATGGTTGGCTCTATTGAAGAAGCTCAAGAAAAAGCCAAAAGCATGTAATTAGGAGGGTAGTATGGCGGCTATGACTGTACATCTTGACGTAGTAAGCGCAGAAGAGAGCTTGTTCTCTGGTCTGGTTGAATCGATTCAAGTGAGTGGTAGTGAAGGTGACCTTGGTGTTAACTATGGTCACGCTCCATTATTAACTGCCCTAAAACCTGGTATGGTACGTTTAGTTAAGCAATTTGGTCACGAAGACGTGATGTATATTGCTGGCGGCACGCTAGAAGTTCAACCGGATCGCATCACGATTCTTGCAGATACTGCAGTACGTGGTGAAGACCTAGACGAGCAAGCGGCTGAAAAAGCTAAACGTGATGCTGAAGAGCAAATGGCGAATACGTCAACTGCTGAGTTAGATTATCAACAAGCTGCAGTGCAACTTGCTGAAGCAATCGCTCAACTTCGCGTAATTCAACAATTACGTAAAAAGTAAGCCTACTCGGTTTTCGAAAAGCCCACTTAAAGTGGGCTTTTTTGTGCCTAAAATTCACTGTTTTATACCCTATTCTGATCATTGTACTTATAACCTGCACTTTTCCCCGCTACAATGTGTTAATTGATAATGAGCTAAGCTTTTATACAAGGTTCTTTCCTTCAAGCTAGGATTGAGTATTTGCACATTATGTGACTTGCGCAACTTTGCATGTTTATAGCTAAATTCATTACGTCCCACTAAAACAAAGAAAGAAGGATATTGTTTTAATGTCTCTGACTACCGTTATTCTCGCTGCGGGTAAAGGCACCCGTATGCGCTCTGCTCTACCTAAGGTATTACACAAAGTTGCTGGTAAACCTATGGTGCAGCACGTTATCGATAATGCCACTGCCCTTGGCGCTCGTGAAACAAATCTTGTTTACGGTCATGGCCGTGAGCAGCTTCAAGAAGCCCTATCGCACAACCAAGTAAACTGGGTATTACAAGAAGAACAACTCGGTACGGGTCATGCTGTTGCTGTTGCTAAAGAACATATTGCCGATGATGACACCATATTAATTCTCTATGGTGATGTGCCACTAACAAAACGCGCGACCTTAGAAAAGCTACTTGCTGCGACTCCAGAAAAAGGCTTAGCAGTATTAACGGTTACCTTAGATGACCCATCAGGTTATGGCCGAATGATCCGTGAAAATGGCAAGCTAGTAGGTATTATCGAACAAAAAGATGCTTCACCTGAGCAACTTGCGATTAAAGAAATCAATACCGGTATTATGGCTGCTAATGGTGCGCTACTTAAACGTTGGTTAGGTAACCTATCTAACAATAACGCTCAAGGTGAATATTACTTAACAGACATTGTTGCGATGGCACACAGTGAAGGTGTTGAAATTACTTCTGCACAGCCTGAGCATCCGATGGAAGTTGAAGGTGCTAATAATCGCGTACAACTTTCAGCGCTTGAACGTGCATACCAAGCGTGGCAAGCAGAAGAGCTAATGCTAAACGGCGCAACACTTGCTGATCCTGCTCGTATTGATATACGCGGTGAAGTAACGACCGGCGAAGACGTACTGATCGACGTTAATGTTATTTTCGAAGGTAAAGTAACTCTGGGTAATAACGTACAGATTGGCTCAAATTGCGTACTTAAAGATTGTACTATCGGCGATAACGTTGTTATTAAAGCTAACTCACTGGTTGAAGAAGCCAGTGTTGCAGCGAAATGTACTTTAGGTCCTTATGCCCGCCTTCGCCCTGGTGCGATTATGGAAGAAGACTCACACATTGGTAACTTCGTTGAGATGAAAAAGACTCGCTTAGGTAAAGGCTCAAAAGCAAATCACCTAACCTACTTAGGCGACACTGAAGTTGGCGAAAAAGTTAATATTGGCGCAGGTACTATTACTTGTAACTATGATGGCGTAAACAAATCAAAAACTATTATTGGAGATAACGCCTTTATCGGTTCTAACTCATCACTGGTGGCCCCTGTTAATATTGGCTCAATGGCAACGATTGGCGCTGGCTCTGTTATCACTAATACAGTTGAAGACGATCAGCTTGCAGTCGCTCGTGGTAAACAACGTAACCTTACTGGTTGGAAGCGCCCAACTAAAAAGTAATGAGCTACCCTACTAATTTATAAATAAAAAGCGAGTTTATACTCGCTTTTTTTATGACTAAATTTTGTTCTCATAAAAGTGCCATATAGTTGTAATACCTGGGTGTTGTAATTACCTCAATACAACTCCAAGGAAAAATAATAATGTTAAAAAGATCAATTATTGCGCTATCACTTTTAACCATTCTTTCTGGCTGCTCATTAGACGGTGACGACGGCAAAGACGGCCTACAAGGTGAACAAGGTCCTGCAGGTCAAAATGGTACTAATGGAACTGATGGGGTAAATGGCATCGATGGTACAAACGGAACTGACGGAGCAAATGGTACAGATGCAAACGCTGCTTTAACTATAAATCTTATCGGCCGTGCAGTGCTGAACGCAGAAAGCCCTGAAGGTGCTGCGGAAATTGTTGCTTACCAAGCATCTAAACAACGAATATTTGCTATCAATAGTTCCGGTGATTCTGCGGTCGTTAATATCATGAAAGCCGATAGCTTTGACCGTGCAGCTTTAGTTAAAAATAACGAAGGGGTTATAAACGGCACTAATTTAAGCTCAGAGATTACCCTTGCACTTAATGAGCACAGTGTGGGCGATGCAAACAGTATCGCTATTGATGCTAATAATGAACTTTTAGCCGTCGCAATGGCAGCTAGTAATACCGGTGATGCTGGTTTAATCGCATTTTATGATATCAGTGGCGACGAGCCTCAGTTTATTAAAAATGTCACTGTTGGCGCCCTACCCGACATGGTTACTTTTAGCCATGATGGCAATAAAGTATTGGTTGCAAATGAAGGCGAACCTAATGGTGACTACAGTATTGACCCTGAAGGCTCTATCAGCATTATTAATATAAATGATGGTGTAATTGCAGATACTGCTATTAGCATTACTTTTTCGGCTTATAACGACAAACAAGCAGAGCTTGAAGAACTTGGGATTGTATTTGCTAACCCGAGAGGTCGAACAATCAACGGTAACTTGATTAATACAACCGTAGCAATGGATTTAGAACCTGAATACATCAGCATTTCAAAAGACAATAAGTTTGCCTACGTGTCACTACAAGAAAATAACGCCCTTGCTATCGTCAACCTTGAAGATAATAGCATCGAGCTAAAAGGCTTAGGTTTTAAGGATTGGTCTAATTTACTTTTTGATGCATCAGATAAAGACGGTGGCGTTAACTTTAAATCGTACCCTGGTCTCTATGGCATGTATCAACCAGATACTATTTCAAGCTTTACTTGGAAAGGTGCTAACTTTATTGTCACAGCGAACGAAGGTGATGCTCGAGAATACTTCTTTGATACAACCGACGAAGCTGATTGTTTAGCAAAAGGTGGTCTAGATTACGATGAAGATGATGGGTGTTTATCATATATAGATGAAACCAGAGCTAAAGACTTAACACTGGCAAGCAATTTTGATTACCTGAACAATGACAACAGTGATATTGGCCGTTTAAAAGTGACCACTGTTAAAGGTGATGAAGATAATAATGGCGAATATGAATCACTCTATGCATATGGAGCCCGCTCTTTTACCATTTGGGATAGTAACGGCATGGTGGTTTTTGACTCGGGCGATCAAATCTCACGCATTACTGCATCAGTTCACGGAGCTGCATTCAATAATAACGAAGATGAAAATGACGGTGATAGTCGCTCTGATGACAAAGGTGCAGAACCAGAAGCGTTAGCACTGGGTACGATTGGCGAACGTACATTTGCATTTATTGGTTTAGAGCGTATGGGTGGCATTATGGTGTTTGATATTACTAATCCATACAATGTGACATTCCAAGATTACTTTTTTAATCGTGGCTTAGAAGCTGATGCAGATATAACAGGTGATCTTGCTCCTGAAGGTATGGCATTTATACCTGCAGAACAAAGTGCAACGAATGAAGCATTGCTAGTTGTTGGTAATGAAATTTCGGGTTCAATCGCTGTTTGGGAAATTTCTACTAACTAATCCGCCTTATAAAAATAAAAAGCGACATAGCTAATTTAAAGTATGTCGCTTTTCTATGCCATTTTATCCTCACAAAAATGACTGCTTCTTGAGCTAAAACCCCTCTGCAGCCCTTTATTTGTATGGTTATTGTACTAATTTGAAAATAATCAAAAAAACCTTCAAAAAGTGCTTGCGTTAATTCTTCGCATCCCTATAATGCGCATCCACTGACACGGCGGGCAGC
>NZ_LKDX01000042.1:0-33282 GCF_001401795.1 Pseudoalteromonas sp. P1-26
GGTTAGTGGTTAGTGGTTAGTGGTTAGTGGTTAGTGGTTAGTGGTTAGTGGTTAGTGGTTAGTGGTTAGTGGTTAGTGGTTAGTGGTTAAACAAGTATAATTCATTTCATGTATGACACGCTTTTGTTCAATTACAAAAAATAAAACCACTCTCTCGATCAACTAACGTCTGACATCTGATATCTAACCTCTAAAAAGCTTATTGTTAAAAACAAAAAACCCAGCCGGGGCTGGGTTTTTAAAAAGATTAGTCAAAAGAACTTACTTCTTTTTAACTGCTTTTTTGTTTGGAAGGTCAGTGATTGAACCTTCGAAGATTTCAGCAGCTAGACCGATTGATTCGTTTAATGTTGGGTGAGCGTGAATAGTTAACGCTAGGTCTTCACCGTCTGCGCCCATTTCAACTGCTAAGCCGATTTCACCAAGCATTTCACCTGCGTTGATACCAACCATAGCACCACCGATAACACGACCTGAGTCTTTATCGAAGATTAGCTTAGTTTGACCTTCAGTACGTGCTGAAGCAATTGCACGGCCAGAAGCAGCCCAAGGGAATACAGCAGTTTCGATGCTTAAGCCTTGCTCTTTTGCTTCTTTCTCAGTTACACCAACCCATGCGATTTCTGGATCTGTGTATGCGATTGAAGGAATGCACTTAGGATCGAAGAAGTGTTTCTGACCAGAGATAACTTCTGCAGCAACGTGAGCTTCGTGAACCGCTTTGTGCGCAAGCATTGGTTGACCAACGATATCACCGATAGCGAAGATGTGATCAACGTTTGTTTTAAGCTGCTTATCAACATTGATGAAACCGCGCTCATCAACGTTAACGCCTGCTTTATCAGCGTCAAGTAATTTACCGTTAGGTGTACGACCAACAGCAACAAGTACTTTATCGTAACGTACTGCGTCAGCTGGTGCGTTTTTGCCTTCGAATGAAACGTATAGACCGTCTTCTTTCGCTTCAACGCCAACAACTTTAGTAGAAAGCATTACATTGAACTTGTTCTTAACGTATTTTTGGTAGATCTTGATAACGTCTTTATCAGCTGCTGGTACTAATTGATCAGCAAACTCAACTACGTCGATTTCAGAACCTAGTGCACGGTATACAGTACCCATTTCAAGACCGATGATACCACCACCTAAAACTAGTAGCTTCTCAGGAACGTCTTTAAGCTCTAGCGCACCAGTTGAGTCAATTACACGGTCATCTTCAGGGATGAAAGGTAAGTTAACAGGTTGAGAACCCGCTGCAATAATAGCATTGTCAAAAGTGATTGTTGTTGTACCGTCTTCACCTTCAACAGCAAGTGTGTTGCTGCCAGTGAATTTACCGTAGCCGCTAACTACTTTCACTTTACGCATTTTAGCCATGCCGTCTAAGCCGCCAGTTAGTTGACCGATTACAGACTCTTTCCAATCACGGATTTTGTCTAGGTCGATTTCAGGCTTGCCAAAAGTAACGCCGTGAGATGACATTTCAGCTGCGTCATCAATCACTTTAGCTACGTGTAAAAGTGCTTTTGAAGGAATACAACCCACATTTAGACATACACCGCCTAATGTGTTGCGAGATTCTACCAATGTAACTTCTAAGCCCAAGTCAGCAGCACGGAAAGCCGCAGAATAACCACCAGGACCACCGCCTAGTACAACAACTTGAGTTTTTAATTCGTTGCTCATGCTATTACCTTAAATGTTTGAACGGGACACTGCCCCTAAGTTTAACTGCCATGTTTCTGCAAGGCAGAAAGGGAGAGCAGATATCTATACCAAGATTGTTCTATGGCAAAGATTGTATCATTGCCAATGGTAAAAATCCCAGCAAAAAACAACTTGCTGGGATTTGATTATTATAAATTATGAGACGATTACATCACCAATTGACGAATATCGCTCATGTAGCTTGCTAGCGTCACAGTAAAGCGTGCTGCTAGTGCACCGTCAATAACCCTATGGTCGTATGACATTGATAATGGAACCATTAATTTAGGTTCAAACTCTTTGCCATTCCACTTAGGTTTCATTTCTGACTTAGATACACCCAAGATAGCAACTTCTGGTGCATTCACAATTGGCGTGAACGCTGTACCACCGATACCACCAAGGCTTGAGATTGTGAAACAACCGCCTTGCATATCAGATGAAGTTAGCTTGCCGTCACGTGCTTTCTTAGAAATATCCATTAACTCACGAGAAAGTTCAATGATGCCTTTCTTATCAACATCTTTGAACACTGGAACAACTAGACCATTTGGCGTATCAACTGCAACACCGATATTGATGTATTTCTTCAAGATTAAGCTTTCGCCGTCTTCAGACAGTGAAGAGTTAAACGTTGGGAATTCAGCTAATGCTTTCGCCGCTGCTTTCATCACAAATACAAGAGGTGTGATTTTAACACCCAGCTTTTTCTTCTCAGCAAGCGCATTTTGCTCTTTACGGAATGCTTCAAGGCTTGTGATATCAGCTTCGTCAAACTGTGTAACATGCGGGATTTGCACCCAGTTACGATGTAAGTTAGCACCTGATAACTTCTGGATACGAGAAAGTTTCTTCTCTTCGATTTCACCAAACTTAGCAAAATCAACCTTAGGCCAAGGGATAAGACCTAACTCACCGCCACCAGCATTACCTTTACCTGAAGACAGCTGACCTGACTCAACTTTCTTCACAAGGTCTTTCACGTAGTTTTGTACGTCTTCTTTCACAACACGATTCTTACGACCCGTGCCTTTTACGTTTGCTAGGTTAATACCAAACTCACGCGCTAAACGACGAACAACAGGCGATGCATGTGCATACGCTTTGTTATCTGCAAAACCTTCGTTGCTTGCAGGTGCTGATGCTGGCTTTTCAGGTGCAGGCGCTGCTTCAGCTTTTGCAGGAGCAGGAGCAGGTGCCGCTGCTGCTAGTGCACTACCCGCTACTTCAAATACAAAGACAAGTGAGCCAGTTGATACTTTATCCCCAGCAGCTACTTTGATTTCTTTAACAGTACCAGCAAATGGTGCAGGTACTTCCATTGATGCTTTATCGCCTTCAACGTTTAAGATTGATTGATCTTCTTCAACCTTGTCGCCTACAGCAACCATCACTTCGGTTACTTCAACTTCGTCACCACCGATATCAGGCACGTTAACTTCTTTAGTGCTTGATGCCGCTGCTGCCGGCGCTGCTTCAGCTGGTGCTGATTCTGCAGCAGGCGCTTCTGAACCGCTTGAAGCTGTTTCAAAAACGAAGATTAGAGAGCCCGTTTTCACTTTATCGCCAGTCGCAATTTTGATCTCTTTAACCGTACCCGCGATTGGAGCAGGTACTTCCATTGATGCTTTATCGCCTTCAACGCTTAATAAAGATTGCTCTTCTTCAACCGTGTCACCTACCGCAACCATGATTTCAGTTACTTCAACTTCATCATCGCCGATATCTGGCACAGTTACTTCCTGCACAGCAGAAGCTGCAGGCGCAGCTGCTGGAGCTGGCGCATCTTCTTTAGCCTCTGCAGGAGCCGCAGCTTGTTCTTCACCTTCGAAGATCATGATAAGTGAACCCGTCGTTACCGTATCACCTTCAGCTACTTTAATTTCTTTAACCGTACCTGCTTGTGCAGCAGGTACTTCCATTGATGCTTTGTCGCCTTCAACCGTTAATAACGATTGGTCAACCTCAACCTTATCACCAACGCTAACAAGGATTTCGGTTACTTCAACTTCATCGCCACCGATATCTGGTACATTAATTTCAATACTCATTGGAACCTCTTATGCGTATAGCGGGTTAACTTTGTTTGTGTCGATGTCGAATTTCTTGATTGCTTCAACAACTACTGACTTCTCAACTTCACCACGTTTAGCAAGCTCAGATAGTGTTGCAACCACAACATAACCAGCATTCACTTCGAAGTGACGACGTAAGTTTTCACGGCTATCAGAACGACCGTAACCATCAGTACCTAACACTTTGTAGTTGCTGCTTGGTACGAATGAACGAACTTGTTCTGCGTAGTTCTTCATGTAGTCTGTTGCTGCAACAGTCACGGCATCAGTTAATGCGTCCGTGATGTAAGCAGTCTTTTGCTCTGCTTCTGGATTAAGCATGTTGAAACGCTCAGCGTCTTGACCGTCACGAGTTAACTCATTGAATGACGTTACAGAGAATACATCTGAACCAATACCATACTCTTCGCTCAGGATTTGTGCCGCTTTACGCACTTCAATCATGATAGTACCTGAACCTAGTAACTGTACTTTCGCTTTATCGCCAGCCACAGTTTCAAGCTTATAGATACCTTTACGAATACCTTCTTCAGCGCCTTCTGGCATTGCCGGTTGATGGTAGTTTTCGTTCATTAGCGTTAGGTAATAGAACACGTTTTCTTGGTCTTCACCGTACATGCGACGGATACCGTCTTGCATGATTACCGCTACTTCGTATGCGAATGTCGGATCATAAGAAATACAGTTAGGAACCGTGTTAGCAAGAATGTGGCTGTGACCATCTTCGTGCTGTAAACCTTCACCGTTTAGTGTAGTACGACCTGCCGTAGCACCTAGTAAGAAACCACGTGCTTGTTGGTCACCGGCCATCCACGCCATATCACCTACACGTTGGAAACCAAACATTGAGTAGTAGATGTAGAATGGGATCATTGGTAAATCGTTAGTGCTGTATGATGTTGCAGCAGCAACCCATGATGACATTGCACCTAACTCGTTGATACCTTCTTGTAGTACCTGACCTGATGTTGCTTCTTTATAGTAAGAAACGATGTCACGGTCTTGCGGCGTGTAGTTTTGGCCATGTGGGTTATAAATACCGATTTGACGGAATAAACCTTCCATACCAAATGTACGCGCTTCATCAGCGATGATAGGAACGATGTTTTTACCAATGCCTTTGTCTTTTAGTAACACGTTAAGTGCACGTACAAAGCCCATTGTTGTAGAGATGTCACGTTTTTGCTCTTCAAGTAGTGGCTTAAACGCGTCAACTTCTGGCAATATTAAGCTTTCAGAAAACTTAGGAATACGCTTAGGTGTGTAACCTTGAAGCGCTTCACGGCGAGCGTGAAGATACTTGTACTCTTCAGAACCCTCTTCAAGAGTAAGATATGGTAAGTCTTTAATTTCTTCATCAGAAACTAAATCTTGTAGACCTAAACGTGAACGTAGGTGCTCAACATGAGTCATGTCCATTTTCTTAACTTGGTGCGCGATGTTTTTACCTTCAGCCGCTTCACCCATGCCGTAACCTTTTACAGTTTTAGCTAGGATCACAGTAGGACGATCTTTGGTTTCTTCCGCTTTTTTGAATGCAGCGTAAAGTTTTGAAGGCTCATGGCCACCACGCTTAAGTGCGAAGATTTCTTCATCAGTCATATCAGCAACAAGTGCTGCTGTTTCTGGGTAACGACCGAAGAAGTGCTCACGAACATATGCACCGTCTTTTGCTTTATATGTTTGGTAATCACCGTCAATCGTTTCGTTCATTAACTGCAGTAATTTACCTGATGTATCTTTAGCAAGTAGGATATCCCAACCACTACCCCATACAACTTTAATCACGTTCCAGCCTGCACCTTTGAATAGGCCTTCAAGCTCTTGAATGATCTTACCGTTACCCATTACTGGGCCATCTAAACGCTGTAAGTTACAGTTGATTAGGTAACATAAGTTATCTAGCTTCTCACGCGCAGCGAATGAGATTGCACCACGTGATTCTGGCTCATCCATTTCACCATCGCCTAAGAAAGCGTATACACGTTGGTTTTTAGTGTCTTTTAAGCCACGACCGTCTAGGTATTTTAAGAAACGAGCTTGGTAGATTGATGCAATTGGACCAAGACCCATTGATACCGTAGGGAACTGCCAGAATTCAGGCATTAACTTAGGGTGTGGGTATGAAGGAAGACCTTTACCATCAACTTCTTGACGGAAGTTGTCAAGCTGCTCAGCTGTTAAACGACCTTCAACAAATGCACGTGCATAGATACCTGGAGAAATGTGACCTTGGTAATAAACTAAATCACCACCATCTACATCGTTTGGTGCTTTGAAGAAGTGGTTAAAACATACTTCATAGAATGCAGCTGAAGACTGGTAAGAAGCCATATGGCCGCCTAAGTCTAGATCTTTTTTCGACGCTCGTAATACGATCATGATCGCATTCCAACGAATGATTGAACGGATACGACGCTCAATGTTTACGTCACCTGGGTAAGCAGGTTCTTGATCTACCGGGATGGTATTAACGTAGTTAGTGGTTGTGCCAGTAGGCATATCAACACCGTCTAAACGGGCTTGCTCTAACACTTGCTCAAGTAAGAATTGAGCACGTTCAACACCTTCTTCGCGCACAACAGACTCAAGGGCTTGTAACCACTCTTGTGTTTCTAGCGCGTCTACGTCAATTTTATTGACTTCAGACATATGGAGGTTTCCTTATGTTTAAAATACTAATTATTTTAATAAATCTTAAAATTAAGTAGTTAACTAAACTTAGCTAATCACTTGCTTAATGTTGTTTGGTGCGTCTTAAACTACGTTCAATCCGCGAATGCTCTTTGCCAGCCTCAAGTAAGGCTTCTTCGATAAAGGCTAAGTGAGCATTACTAGCAAGACGTGCTTGCTCTGGGTTTCCTTCAATAACCGCATCCATCAACAGTCGTCTATGTTCTGCGAGCTGCTGGCTGATCTGTGGTTTTTTTAACAGTACAGTTAAATTCTGTAATACATTTTGCTCTAGCAAGGCCTGCATACCACGTACTAAATGTAGCAGTACAACGTTATGAGACGCTTCTGCCACACTAAAATGAAATGCATTAATTGCTTTTGCTTTTTGCACAATGTCGTCATTAACGAGCGCAATGTTGTCAAAACTTTGTTTTACTTTTCTGAAGTCATTCGTTGTGCCGCGCATAGCTGCATAATATGCTGCAATTCCTTCAAGGGCATGACGAAATTCGAGTAAATCAAATTGTGACTCTGGATGCTTACTAATCAAATCAAAAAGCGGATCAGTGAGCCCCTCTTCAAGCTGATTTTTTACGAACGTTCCACCACCTTGGCGACGCGTTACTAACCCCTTAGCTTCTAGCTTTTGAATTGCCTCACGCAGTGAAGGTCTCGATACTTCAAATTGTTTCGCTAACTCACGCTCAGGAGGCAGCTTTTCGCCTGGCGCCAACGACCCCTCAAGAATCATATTCTCAAGTTGTTGTAAAATTACATCAGATAATTTTGCTGCTTTAATCTTTAAAGACATTTATTAACGTCCGCATTGTTATGCGCTAACCCCATAAATATCGGGTATTTAGCCTTGTGCTTTGACCAAAAAGGTAAATTGGTCATACCAAATTTGTCGCATACGTTATCAAAAACCCGTATTTCTGTCAATTTCACTACGTTCAGCGCCTAGTTACACCCTAACGTAATTCGTCTAAAGATTAAACAGTATGGATTAAAGTGGCTTTTTCTGAAGGAAAAAACAATAAAAAATAAATGGTCAGACCAGATTAAACGGCAGAACTTTTAGTGGTCAGGTATTAGATGTTAGATGAATTGAGTAGCTTTGTAGCAGCGGTTTACCCCGCATCGTTGAATTGAATGCTGAAAAATATTCGAAGTAGGATGCTCTTCAGTGCTGAAAAATTAAAACTCAATCAAAGTGCAACAGCAGAGATTCATGACTAGTAACTTTCCTACAAGCTTTACTCTTGAAACTTGCTAACTCAAACACATTCCCGGCTAAAGCCAGTCCTACATCTCGTAACTTGCTAACTTTACACGCTACGCCAAACCACCAAATAAAGTAAGTGCTGCGATGATCACTAAAAAGAATAATACATTTCTTTTTACAAGTTTCATCATACAGGTGGCTTCATAAGTACAGCCAAAATGTTGCTGCTCAATTTGCTCAGCGGCAAGTGCAGTTTGCGTAACTACTTTTCGGTTACTCACTGAAAAGTCGAGCACATACTTGAGCCAACAACTGGTACCTTTATTAAAGTTACCAATCACTAAATAACCAAAGCTTGCAACCCGAGCTGGTAACCAATCGAGCCAAAACAGTAAGCTATGTACTAGTTTAAAACGCTTAGCATAGGCAACACTGTGATCATCCCTTACTTTGTCAGCAAAAGTACGAACTAATGCGTAAAGCACCGCGCCAGGCACACCTAAAACCACAAACCAAAAAATAACTGCACAATAAAAGCGAAAATTTAACCAAGCTAAAGTTTGGCCAAAAGTCTCACCATGAGGGTCATCTTCTGTCTTCTTTTGGCCCATTTGTAACGCAAATAGGGTTGCCGCTTCTTGATCGTTGCGGGTTAACGCATTTAAGTAAGACTTATATAAAGCACGTTGCTTAGCACAACCAAAACACACCAGCAGCACAGCAACATTCACAGCTAGTTGCCAAATAATAAAATCAGAGAGTTGATAAACTAAACCTGCGGCAACGACAGGCAGCATTAACCAAATCAAAAAACCAATTGGCGAATTAAATAAGCCTTTTTCTGAGAGTTGTTTTTGCGAGTGCTTAAGGTAGGTATTGGCATAAAAACCGATTTGCCAGTAGTTAGCTCGAGCCCCTAAACGCTCAATTACCAAAGCAATAATTATTGAAATTAAGATCATGCTTTTACCTATATCCTTTAACTAAAACACTAAATCAAAATAGTATTGCCAATCAAAACTCGCACCAGGGTCAGTTTTTCTGCCCGGTGCAATATCACAGTGGCCTACAATGCGTGAACGGTTTATCTCAGGGTACTTTGCCATCAACGCCATAGTCACTAAGTGTAATGCATTATACTGGGCTTGGGTATACGCTTGGTTGTCGGTACCTTCAAGCTCAATGCCCACGCTAAAATCATTACAGCGCTCTCTGCCTTCAAACGTTGAGATACCGGCGTGCCAAGCCCTTTTCTCAAAAGGCACGTACTGAATAATTTCACCGGTACGACGAATAAAGCAATGCGCAGACACTCTTAAGCCTTTTAAATCAGTAAAGCTTTCGTGCGCCGTACAATCAATTGCCCCCATGAACAAATCATCAACATAAGGCGTTGCGAACTGCCCAGCAGGCAATGAAATATTATGAATAACAAGTAATGACACCTCGCCCTCAGGGCGCTCATCGTAATGTGTACAGGGCCTTTGTAACACATTGTTTAATTGGCCCAATTCATTTATATGCATATTAAAAACTAACGATGACAATAAAGTTAAATAGTGTAAAGGGTTAAAATCTCAGGGTCTAGTTGCTTTGATTCAATCGCTTAAAGTAAGAGAAAGGATACTTTAATGTGGCCGATCTTTGTCTTCTATTAAGGGGTTAAACATAGTAAAATTTCGCCAATTTATTAATAAACAATGAGCTTTCGACATGTCAGTCCCTCACACTTTAATTAGCCAGCTGGTAAAACTCGCCCTTGATGAAGATTTAGATTACCAAAGCGCAAATGACGGTGATATTACCGCGCAACTAATTCCAGAAAACGAGCTAGCCGATGCCAAAGTAATTACTCGTGAAGACTGTGTGTTTTGTGGTAAAGACATTATTTTAGAAGTATTTAAGCAAGTCGACCCTAATGTAAACGTTGAAGTACTCGTAAATGACGGCGACAAAGTAGCGGCAAATAGTACACTATTTACAGCATCAGGCTCAGCTCGCGCAATTTTAACTGCAGAGCGCACTGCTCTTAACTTTGTACAAACACTCTCAGGTACAGCAACAACAACAGCTCATTATGTAAAAGAGCTTGAAGGAACCACCACTCAGCTACTCGACACGCGTAAAACAATTCCAGGTTTACGTGCGCTACAAAAATACGCTGTGAACTGTGGTGGTGGCGCGAATCATCGCATCGGCCTTTTTGATGCGTTCCTAATTAAAGAAAACCACATTGCAGCTTGTGGTGGTATTGATAAAGCAGTCGCTCAAGCTAAAGTAAACCACCCGACTAAACCAGTTGAAGTAGAAGTAGAATCACTTGATGAGCTTGAACAAGCGATCACAGCTGGCGCTGATATCATCATGCTTGATAACTTTACTGTAGAGCAAATTCAACAAGCAGTTGTGCTAACAGACAAGCGAGCAAAGCTTGAGGTATCAGGCAACATGACTCTTGAAACTTTAAAAGCCTATTCACAGGCCGGTGTTGACTTTATTTCAAGTGGTGCACTTACAAAAAATTTACAATCAATCGATCTTTCAATGCGATTTAACGGCTAAAATTTCTCTTGTACGTATTTAATGTTTTACCTAATTCGTTGACAAGAAAATAAAAAAAGCATTAAATACGTAAAAAGCCTGAATAGATAACAAAAAATCAATATCTTTTCAGCGCTTTTGACTATTTTGTATACGCACGTCCTGAACCTACACAAGATTGCAATCAATTCAATAAGTTCCTGCAAGGATGCGGTGTCTATAAATAGTACAAATATGTGTAACTAAGCTTATTTTACATCAAACAAAGGTAGGAAAGTTCTGAAAAACTACTTACTGAACAGGAAAATAGCTTCCAAAAACATTTATTGATGCTAAAGTAAATTTATACACGCTTAACAAGTAAAGTTTTTGCTGCTTTGTTAACATTTAAAGGTTAATAAAAGTAGTTTTAAGTAAAACTGTAAGATTTATCCTGTAAATTGAGCACTGTTTTACAACGCTGAAGTTACAGCTAAACTTACTAAATCATCATATCCTTTAGGAGAGGAACAAATGACACAACAAAAGCAACAGGGTTTCACCCTTATTGAATTAATGATTGTGGTTGCAATCATCGGTATATTGGCAGCGGTAGCACTGCCTGCTTATCAAGATTACACAAAACGCGCACACGTTAGTGAAGGTATTACACTTGGCGCTTCGGCAAAAGCAGCTGTAACTGAATATTATGTTTCTCAAGCAGCTCTACCAACAACAAACACAGCAGCTGGTTTACCAGCAGCTTCAAATATCACTGGTAATGCAGTCAATTCAGTAGCAGTTGGTGCGTCTGGTATTATTACTATTACTTATAATGATAAAGTAGCCTCTGGAACAACAATTATCCTAACCCCTACAGTAGACAATACTAAAGGGTCAATCACATGGACTTGTACTGCAGGTACTGTTGACGACAAATATAAACCAGCAAACTGTCGTTAATAACTTAATTTATATGGAAACATAAAGCCTCAGCAATTTACTGAGGCTTTTATTTAAATGAAAAATTATAAAAAAAATATACTAATTAGCTTTTCAATCGCTTTACTAACACTCGCAAATCTAATTTTCAACTCAGTTTCTTTATCAGAGCACAGTGTCAATACTGAAATTACAAAAATAGTTTATAACGCTATTACTACACCTAGGTTTCTTTTTGAGCTCTTGATCGCTTTATTCACATTAGTATTACTTCATATTTTGTTAGCTACATTCGCTACACTCATCATTACTAAATTTGCAAAAGTACCATTCATTACTCTATTAACTTGGTTAATTATATGCAGCTCAATATTAATAGGAAATAGCACACTATACCCCTTATCTTCATTTTCAATTGGAACAAACATCCCTGATTTATTATTCCCAATAACATTAGCTATTTTTCTAACTTTGTTGCTTTTATCAATTAGAAACTTAAGAAACACTTATAAAATCACTTTATTATCAATATTGATATTATTCTCTTTCTTTGAATTTGAAAGCGTAAATAATAAAGTTCATAATGAACCTGCTGAACACCCTAATATAATAGTCATAGGAGTAGATTCTTTACGCCCTGACTTTATATCTCCTGCTTTAACACCTTTTATATGGTCTCAAATAAACAAGAATGGCAAAATTAACAATGTAACTACCCCTAATGCAAGAACATTTCCATCATGGTTTTCAATTCTATCAGGAAAGCTGCCGATCAACACTGGCGCACGTTTTAACCTTACAGAAGAGAAAACTCTGGTAAAGACTGGCATGCTTCAATGGGTATTAAAAAGTCAAGGATATACAACTATATACGCCCAAGATGAAAGAAGGTTCAATAATATAGATCAGTCATATGGCTTTGAAACAATAATAGGTCCACCAGCAAATGCCGCTGAGTTTATTTTAGCAAACTTAGCAAATTTACCTCAGATGGCATTAGCTAGTAACGTTTCACTAATAAATGAAATATTCCCTTATATAAAAGCGAATAGAGCTGCCTATGTTACATATGAGCCAAGCGACTTCAATAATAAGATAAAAAAACAAATCAGTATAAGTTCTTCTCCAATATTTTTGGCGACTCATTTTACATTACCTCACTACCCATTTAAAATTAGGGTTCCATTATTCTTGCCTAATGAACAGTTAAATCCTGATGATCCATATACTTATTTATATAAGTCAATGCTTAGAGAAGCAGATTTACAGGTTTCAAGCTTAGTCAATGATCTTGATGAAGCAGGCTACTTAGATAATGCAATAGTGATCTTTTTATCTGACCATGGCGAAAGTTTCGAGCATCCATCTGATGGCCCTAAAAATGCTATACCTGAATCAAACTTCATTACTAACAGTCAAGGACATGGTACAAATGTTCTGTCGAATTCACAATTTGAAGTCCTTCTTTCAATTGCTACATTTGGCAAAGCGAAAGAATGTGATCAGATATTTACTGGTAATGATGATTACAACTATAGTTTAATTGATATAAAGCCTTCTCTGATGAAATGCTTACAACTTGATAATGATAGTGATGGTATGTCTATTGATGAAGTACCATCTAATAGACCCGTATATAGCGAAAGCTCAATTAATCCAATTGTAACTTCTAATAAAATTATTGATGAACTACAAACTATTGCTAATGGTATTTATTTCTATAAGATTAACTCTGATGGTAAATTAATAGTGAAACCTGAAATCTATCCTAAAGCACTAGAAAGCAAACAAAGAAGCATCATTAAAGGTGACTACAAATTGGCTACCTTCCCAAGTATGATGGACGATTTAATAATTGTTGATTTGAAGAATAATAAATGGTTTCCTGCTTCTCATTTTGAAAATAAAGATATAATAAAATCTATGTTTTTAGCTTTGTGTCTACAATTTAAAAAGGATGCTATTAATGGTGTCTTTAAACAATGCGAGAACCCCCATGAGTTTCTCAAGCAAATTAATATTGATTAGACTTAAAGGTTGTCAATAAAATGAATAATCCTAAAAGTACAGCAACCCAAGACACCTTTGAATGGGTTGGTGTTAATGCTAGAGGTAAAAAGCTTGAAGGTGAACTTTCTGGGCAAAGTATTGCTTTAGTAAAAGCTCAATTGCGTAAGCAAGGAATAACACCGTCAAAGGTCAAACGAAAGGCTAAACCTTTATTCGGTATAAAGTCTGTTCAAAAAATTACACCAAAAGATGTAGCCTTAATTACACGACAGATTGCAACCATGTTGATGGCAGGTGTTCCCCTCATTCAAACTATTGAGATGATAGGAAGTGGTACAAAAAATAAAAGTGTCGAAAAATTAATGGAAGGTATAGGCGATGAGGTAAAAGCGGGTGTGCCTCTTTCTCAAGCGCTTCGAAAACACCCACGCTATTTTGATGATTTATATTGCGATTTAGTGGCCTCAGGTGAGCAATCGGGCGCACTTGATAAAATATTTGACCGAGTAGCACTTTATAAAGAAAAAGCTGAAGCACTCAAATCAAAAATTAAAAAAGCCATGTTTTACCCGATTGCAGTTTTGGTTGTTGCGGTCATTGTAACTTCAATTTTGCTTATCTTCGTTGTGCCGCAATTCCAAGATATTTTTAATGGCTTTGGAGCTGAGCTTCCTGGGTTTACCTTAATGGTGATTGGTATTTCTGAGTTTATGCAGGAATATTGGTGGATAATTCTGATTGCTGTTATCGCAACTGGTTTTGCATATAAAGAAGCCCTCCTTAAGAGTAAAAAACTCAGAGATGCTAACGATAGAGCGATATTAAAACTGCCTGTTATTGGTATGATTTTGAATAAAGCAGCGGTTGCGCGCTATGCTCGCACTTTATCAACTACTTTTGCTGCTGGTGTCCCCCTCGTTGATGCACTCGACTCAGCTGCGGGTGCTTCTGGTAATGCGGTGTATCGTTATGCGATTTTAGAAATCAAAGCCGAGGTCAGTTCTGGTAATTTAATGAACTGGGCGATGCGCAATACTAAAATCTTCCCTGATATGGTCGTTCAAATGGTTGCTATTGGTGAAGAGTCGGGTTCACTTGATGGTATGCTTGCTAAAGTAGCAACGATATATGAACAAGAAGTTGATGATGCCGTTGATGGTTTATCAAGCTTACTTGAGCCCCTTATCATGGCGGTTTTAGGTGTGCTTGTTGGTGGGTTAATTGTTGCTATGTACTTGCCTATATTCCAATTAGGTTCGGTGATTTAAACATAGCTGTAAGCTGTAAGCTGTAAGCTGTAAGCTGTAAGCAAAACTATAAACGCTAGTTGATTGCTTGCTACATAAAATAAATAATAAAAACGCTTCAACACAGCGAAATAATATCGGCCTGCAAATGGCCAGAAGTTAGGTACTTTAATGGAAAACTTTTTTCTTGATATAACCACTGCGATGCAAAGTCAGCAGTGGTTTTATTTTTTGACGGTGGGCTTAGTAAGCCTGTGTATTGGTAGCTTTTTGAATGTGGTGATTTATCGTTTGCCACTGATGATGAAAAGAGAATGGCAAACTGAGTGCCGTATTGTATTGGCCGATGAGCTCAATTCAAAACAGCAAACAGAACAAGCTCCCTTTAATTTAGTAAAACCTAATTCAACTTGCCCTAAATGCAAAGCACCGATTAAAGCTTGGCAAAATATCCCTGTCTTAAGTTGGCTATTGCTTAAAGGTCGCTGTGCAAATTGTCAAACACCGATTTCTGTGCGCTACCCTATTGTTGAAATGCTTACAGCGGTTTTAAGTTTAATTGTTGCTGTCGTGTTTGGACCAACTAAGCTAGCTCTTCTTTATATATTGATTACTTGGGTGTTAGTCGCTTTAACCTTTATCGATATAGATCACATGTTACTGCCTGACCAACTCACTTTGCCACTCGTTTGGCTTGCGCTGATTGCGGCCACTATGGATATTACCATTGCACCGAGCGATGCCATTACCGGCGCTGCAGTTGGCTACCTAAGCTTATGGAGTGTCTATTGGTTGTTTAAGCTTGCTACAGGTAAAGAAGGCATGGGTTATGGCGACTTTAAGCTGTTAGCCGTGTTTGGTGCGCTACTTGGCTGGCAAGATATTTTAACTATCGTGCTGCTATCAAGTGTCGTCGGTGCCATCATCGGCATTTCGCAAATCATTATTCAAGGTAAAGACAAAACTACGCCAATCCCGTTTGGGCCTTATCTTGCCATCGCAGGATGGGTCACCTTACTATGGGGTGAGCAAATTAAAAGTTATTACTTTAACTATTTAGGTTACTAATTATGGCAAACTGGGTTTTAGGGCTAACCGGTGGTATTGGCTCAGGCAAAAGTGCAGTAAGCGCCATGTTTGAAGAGCTTGGTATTCAGGTGGTTGATGCCGATATAGTTGCCAGAGAAGTCGTCGAGCCTGGCTCTGTTGGCCTTACAAAAATTAAAGCACATTTTGGTGATGAGATACTCACGAGTAACGGCACGCTTGATCGCGCAAAACTAAGGGCTATTATCTTTGCCGATGAATCACAAAAGCAATGGCTAAATAACTTATTGCACCCACTTATTCGAGAAACAATGCTGAGCCAATTAAAGCTGGCCACCAGCCACTA
Organism: Pseudoalteromonas sp. P1-26; assembly: GCF_001401795.1. Lineage (NCBI taxonomy): Bacteria > Pseudomonadati > Pseudomonadota > Gammaproteobacteria > Alteromonadales > Pseudoalteromonadaceae > Pseudoalteromonas > Pseudoalteromonas sp. P1-26. The sequence continues at coordinate 15,796 of NZ_LKDX01000042.1, forward strand.
TGTCATATTAGTTGCTCCCTTACTTTTTGAAAATGGCTTAGAAAAATACTGCAACCATACCTTATTAATTGATGTTCCGGTCGATGTACAAATAACAAGAACTACAGCCCGTGATAATGTCTCTGTAGAATTAGCTAAGCAAATTATCGCTTCACAAATGAGCAGAGCTGATAAAAAACAAAAAGCGGGTGATATTTTGGATAACAACCGCCCTCTTGAAGAAGTAAAAGCTGATGTGCAAAAGCTGCACAAAAAGTACCTAATGCACTCTCACTAGGGTATTGATTTTATTTATAGATTCTCATGAATTTGAACCCATAAAAACCAATACAAAAGTACCAAAACACATTCTAAACAACTGAGTTTTAGGTTAATTTTTTTTGCAATTTTCCTAAAATCAGACAAGACTGATGTAATAGCCTTACTTTTTCTGTTAGATTGTGGCAATAAAGGATCAATCTAGGTGCGCAATGAATATAAACTCACCGCTACTTCGAAAATTTATTACACTCGGTCGCATTGATGCAGAGACCGTAAAATCAAAGCAGCGCGAATATAACTCTACTGCAGAGCTTATTTCTAAAACATGTGGAATGGCTGGCCATGAGCTCGCAGAGCAATGTACAGACCTTTTTCGTGTGCCTTATTTTGACATCAAAGACTTTGACGTTGCGAACATTAGCGAAGAACTAGTTAAAGATAAACTAATTCGTGAGCACCACATTTTACCTCTAGTTAAAAAGGGCCGTAAGCTCTACATTGCAGCCTCAGATCCAACCGACTACGGTGCCTTTGAAAACTTTGAATTTAGTACTGGCCTTTCATGCGAAGTGGTCGTTGTTGATTACACGCAACTTGAAAACAAAATTGAGCAATTACTTGATGCCGCAGGTGGCTTACATTTAAGTGAAGATGAGTTTAAAGAGCTTGGTGAGCTTGAAACAGAAGCCCCTCGCGATTTAGCCAGCAAAGATGAAGATAAAGACGATGCCCCTATTATCGTTTACATCAATAAAATTTTGATGGACGCAATTAAAAAAGGAGCCTCGGATCTACACTTTGAACCTTATGAACACCGCTACCGTGTGCGTTTTCGCATCGATGGTATTTTGCATGAAATGGCAAGTCCACCAAATAGCTTAGCGAGCCGTTTATCTGCACGTATCAAGGTTATGTCACGACTTGATATAGCAGAAAAACGTAAACCTCAAGACGGCCGTATTAAGCTTAAAATTACTGAACGTAAAAGTATCGACTTCCGTGTCAGTACCTTGCCTACCCTTTGGGGCGAGAAAATCGTAATGCGTATTCTCGACTCATCAAGTGCTATGCTAGGTATCGATGTGCTTGGTTATGAACCTGAGCAGAAAAAACTCTACATGGACGCACTTGAGCAACCACAAGGCATGATCTTAGTAACCGGTCCAACGGGCTCTGGTAAAACGGTATCACTTTATACGGGTTTGAATATTCTTAACCAGCCAGAGCGTAATATCAGTACCGCCGAAGATCCAGTAGAGATCAACCTTGAAGGGATTAACCAAGTACAAATTAATCCAAAGGCAGATATGACCTTTGCCAATGCATTAAAGGCTTTCTTACGACAAGATCCCGATGTCGTAATGGTTGGTGAGATCCGTGACCTTGAAACCGCTGAAATAGCAATTAAAGCGGCGCAAACAGGTCACTTGGTATTATCAACTCTGCATACAAACTCTGCACCAGAAACTCTTACTCGTCTTTTAAATATGGGTGTTCCTGCTTATAACGTAGCAAGTTCAATCAGCCTTATTATTGCGCAGCGTCTAGCAAGACGACTTTGCCCTAAGTGTAAAACACCAGAAAAACTACCTGATGAAGAATTGATTCGCCAAGGTTTTGATAAAGACAAGCTCAATGAGGTTCAGTTATTCGCACCAAAAGGATGCGATAGCTGTACTGAAGGCTATAAAGGTCGAGTTGGTATTTATGAGGTAATGCAAATTACCCCTGAAATAGCACAAATTATTATGCGTGGTGGTAACTCACTCGAAATCGCTGAAGTATCTCTGCGCTCAGGCTTTAATGATCTGCGTTTATCTGGCCTGAAAAAAGCCGCTGATGGCGTTACCTCTTTAGCAGAAATAAACCGAGTAACGAGTTTCTAAACAAATTCGTTACTGGATTATCAGCTAACTGTTCAGTAAGATCTGACAAAAGTGCTTATTTGAGAGTTATTCCATGCCAACAGTTGTAAACTGCCCAACATGCAAAGCCAAAGTTGAATGGTCAGAGCAAAGCCCGCATCGCCCATTTTGCTCAAAACGCTGCCAGCTAATTGATTTAGGCGAGTGGTCGTTTGAAAACAATAAAATTTCTAGCCCAATTAGCAATGCTAATGATTTGAGCCAAGATATGATTGAAGATATCGAAGCAATGCTGGCTAAAAACGATGATTCATTCTTTAAAGAATAAAGCGTCAAATACAAAAAATGCGGCAATTGCCGCATTTTTTAATATAACCTATCACTTCTAACCTTCAGAACGCTCAGCTTTGCGTTCGCCTCGATGACCATGGTGGCCCTTTTTGTAACCTTTTTTACGAAGATGCTTTTTAATCTCTTGATAGCTTTCACGCTGTTCTTCATTTAAAACCTGCCAAATCGCATGGTCAGATTTCATTTTTAGCATGGCAAACTGCTGGCCTTTTTCTTGGCGCGCTTTAATCAGCTCTAATGCTGCATTTTCGTCAAATGCTTTTGTTGCTAATAACGCATCCATTTTCTCTTTGTGTGCAGCACGAGCGGCTTTCATTGCATCTTTATCGCCACGCAGTGCTTCAAATTGTGTTTTCTGCTCGGCAAAAATCGCTTTAAGTTGCGTTTGCTGCTCTTCGGTAAGTTGTAATTTATCAATACCACGCTCAGAAAGTAAAAAACGAGCCTGTGGGTTCATACCACGGTTAAAGTCTCCTTTCGCCATTGCTGAAGTAGCACCTACACTGGCTGCTGCTAAACCACAAACAAGTACGAATTTAGAAAGCTTATTTGAAATAGTCATAATCATTACCTTTTGTTGGGTTGTGCTCTGTTGTCGTTTCCGACTGATGGGTTAACTATAACTAATTCAATGCAAAGGAACGCAAACCAGTGTAAAGGTTGTGTAAAGATTCACTTTTACACAATTTACTGAGTAAAATAACCTTAAAGAAATAAATAGCTAGGTGTCAGAATGAAACTATTAATGATCGACGACGATACAGGATTGTGCGAATTACTCAGCGAGTACTTATCAGCACAAGGTTTTACAGTAGAGTGTGTTCATGATGGCGCTGAAGGCCTAAAGCAAGCTATTAAGCATAACTATGAGCTAATATTGCTTGATGTGATGCTACCCTCTATGGATGGCTTTGAGGTGCTAAAGCAGTTAAGACAACATAAGCTTACTCCGGTGATCATGCTAACCGCGAAAGGCGAAGACTTTGATCGTATCTTTGGTTTAGAGCTAGGCGCAGATGATTATATTCCTAAGCCATTTAACCACAGAGAACTGCTAGCTCGCGTTAAAGCAATTACCCGTCGCATAGAACATATCAATAGCTTATCGAGCCAACAGACCAGCTCATTGAGTGTTAACAGCATCAATGTTAATTTCGCAACACGAGAAGCTTCTGTTAAAGATAATGTACTGAGCCTAACCGGCACTGAGTATGAGATCCTTGCCATGCTAGTGCAACATGCCGGTGAAGTGATCAGCAAAGAGCAAATAAGTGAGCAAGTATTAGGTAGACGCCTTGCTCCTTTTGACCGCTCAATCGATATGCATGTCAGCAACATCCGTAAAAAAATTGCAGAGCATGTTAGTAATGAACGGATCAAAACCATGCGTGGCAGTGGTTATGTATTAATACAAGGCGAATAATATGCAAACTCCAAGCTGGCTAAAGCATCCCCGCCATTATTTGTTTTTAAAAATATTTGCTTGGTTTTGGGTTACTGTCATAGCGACTATCACAATACTGGTGTTTTTAAGCCAGTTAACGAGCAATGTGGGCAATGACGACCTGCGTGGACCCATGCTGAAAAATCTTGAGTACACTGCTAAAAGTATTGAACGCATTGTTGCTAAACACGGAAAATCAACCCAAGAGGTTTTATCTCATCCGCGCTTATCAAAGCATAAATTACTGTACTTAAATGGTGAGGTTCATGGTGTTGAAATGCTTAGCGAACCTGTATCCAAAGACATTGATTTAAGCTTGCTGAACTTTACCAAATATATGCGTCCGCAAATTATTTTTACCGATGAATACCAAGCTTATGGGCCGGTAGCTTTGAATGTACCCGAAGGTAAATTTTATCTTTATGAAATCGATGAAAAACGCAAGAAACCGTTTTTTGTCAGCCTATGGCTAATGCCAGTTTGGCTCAAGCTGCTTATTGCTTTAATCGCCTCATTGATGTTGAGTTTCTTCTTTAGCCGTAACTTAATTGCACCTATTAATAGTTTAAAAGAAACCGCAAAAAAGCTTGCTCATGGCGATTTAACTGCCCGTGCCGATGTATCTCCTACTCGTCAAGATGAGTTAGGTGTACTTGGTCGTGACTTTAATACCATGGCAGTACAACTTGAGCAGCTTATTAGCGCTCAAAAACGACTGCTAGCAGATATTTCTCATGAACTACGTTCACCATTAACGCGCTTAAAAATGGCTACAGGCCTTGCACAAATGCAAGCCGATGATGCTCAACACGCTTATTTAGAGCGCATTGAAAAAGAGGCCAATCAGCTCGATAAAATGATTGCCGATGTACTTCAAGTTTCACGCTTAGAAGCCAAAAGCCAGACTCTGGCGTTGAGTACACAATCCTTACAAGTGATTGTTGATCATGTACTCAACGATGCTCAATTTGAGGCCAGGCAAAGTAATAAAGAGCTTATCGTAAATGGTACACTAACAGCCGATTTAAAATGCGATGAAACCTTAATAGCCAGCGCGCTTGAGAATGTACTTCGCAATGCCATTAAATACGCAGAACATTCAATCTCAATAGGCTTAGTTGAATCAGATGCTATCTACATCACTATTTGTGATGACGGTAAAGGGGTTGATGAAGCAAACCTAGCAAGGCTGTGTGAACCTTTCTTCCGTCAGGAGCATGCACGTGATAGAAGCACTGGCGGCACGGGCTTAGGTCTTGCTATTGCAAAGAATGCTATCTCAGCACATGATGGTACACTAACACTTGAAAACCAAGAACATGGCGGACTGTGCGTAAACATCCGCCTACCTTATAAGAGTGAGTAAATGTTTTATAGTAGCGAAGCAAGTCTTGTTAATAACCTACCTAATATTAATCAGTTTTTTTCTGAGCAATTACAGCAAGACTTTCTGAGCACCGCTCATGGCAAGCTTTATTACGGCTATGCAATTCCCCAACAAGCAAAAACGGCCATCGTTATCAGTACTGGCCGAATAGAGTCTTTAATTAAGTACAAAGAGTTGCTGTGGGAGCTATATCAAAATGGCTTTGCAGTTTTTAGTGTTGATCACCAAGGGCAAGGTCGCTCTTATCGTCATTTAAAAAACACTCATAAGGGTTTTGTAAACCGCTTTACTGACTACGCAGATGACTTTGCTGTATTTATAGAAAAAGTGGTGCATCAACACTGGCAAGGAAAGCAGGTTTTGCTTGGCCACTCTATGGGCAGTGCCATTGCCTATGATTACCTATCGCGCTATCAGCATCAATTTGCGGGTGCTTTTTTATCAGCGCCGATGTTTGATATCTATACCAAAGGCACGCCAAAGCCTGTAGCAAAACTGGCTGCTAAAATTGCATCCTTACTTGGTCTTGGCCGCAGCTACGCATTTGGCCAAAGCGATTATTTACCAGTCGACTTTGCAGCTAATGAACTAACCAGTAGTGAAATTCGATATAAACTGTTCAGAGAGCTTTATGCAGCAGAAGGTGATTTACAACTAGGTGGCGTAACCTATGGCTGGCTCAATGCATCGTTTGATTTTATTGCTTCTTTAGTCGATAAAAAAGTCGATATTCCTTTGTTTATCGCAAGCGCCGAGCAAGATACTGTGGTCGATAACGCTGCGCAATTTGCACTTACCCATAGGCAAAAGCAAGCACAACTAAAAAGCTATGCGGGCGCTCGCCACGAACTATTGTGTGAACGCGACGAGATCAGACAAACAATACTCAGCGATTTTTATCAATTTTGTGCAGAACTTTGACGTGTTTTGTTAACCACAGAAAGTGGGTCTAGGTGCATCAAAATATCCATTTCACAATCAAAATGCGTTTGAATTAACGCTTCTACTTCATCAGCAACTTGATGCGCTCTTATCAATGATAATGAGTCTTCCAGCTCTAAATGCATCTGAATAAACTTAATTTTACCACCTTGGCGGGTGCGAATATCATGGGCGCCAAATACGTCTTGATGGCTATTCACAATGGCCAGTATTTGTTGTTTTTCTTCATCTGGGAGCTCTTTATCCATTAAGTGATCAGCACTTTCGCGAGCAATATCCCAGCTGTTATAAAGTAAATAAACAGCCACCCCAATAGCAAATAATGGATCGGCATAAGCGACGCCGTACTTAGCTAACACAATTGCCAGTAATACCGCCAAGTTTAAGATTAAATCGCCTTTATAGTGAATTGAGTCTGCTTTAATGGCGATTGATTCGGTGTGATTAATCACCTTAGTTTGTACAAACACCACCACGAGCGTACAAACAATAGCGAAAATACTAACCCAAATACCAAGGTCTGAATGCTTTAAGGTTACCGGATTAAATAAGCGCTCAATGCCATGAAACGCTAAAAAGCAACCTGAGCCAGCTATAAAAGCGGCCTGTGCAAGCCCGGCTAATGCTTCGGCTTTTCCGTGACCAAAGCGATGGTCGTCATCAGCAGGGCGTAGTGCATAACCTAGCACTAAAAAACTCATCAGTGAGGCTGTGATATCCATTAACGAATCGGTCAATGAACCCAGCATTGACGCCGAGCCAGATGCAAGCCAAGCCCAGCTTTTTGCTGCGATCATTAAACTCACCATAACAATGGTGACTATACTGGCTGTTTTAACCCAAAACTCATAACTACGATGCTGCACAACAACTTACCTTTAGTGAGTAACTGTGTTGAGTATATCATCTTTTAATTCTAGTTCGTGTATACTCAGCAGCAGATCAAATCCTTATAAATGAGATTCACATGCTTGATATTGTGTTGTACCAACCAGAAATTCCACCAAACACGGGTAATATCATTCGCTTATGCGCAAACACAGGTTATGCGTTACACCTAATTGAACCCCTTGGTTTTGAGTGGGATGATAAACGCGTAAAACGTGCAGGTCTTGATTATCATGAGTTTAGCCATGTACAGCGCCATGCCTCGTTTGAAGCATATCTAGAAAAATGCCAACCGAAAAAAGTCTATGCTTGCACCACAAAGGGCAGTCAATTTCACCATCAAGCACAATACCAACCTGGTGATTGTTTAGTGTTTGGCCCTGAAACGCGTGGCTTACCTGATGAACTCATTCAATCGTTGCCGAAAGAGCAACGTGTACGCATTCCAATGCAAAAAGATAGCCGTAGTATGAACTTATCTAACTCAGTTGCTGTATTTGTTTATGAATCTTGGCGTCAGCTGGGGTTTGTGAACGGTCAATAACTCATTGAAAAAGCGCTTGTAATAAATATTTACTAATTGTTTAGCACGACCATTTTTTATGGACTAACCTAAATAGGTTAGTTTGTTCCTAAAGATGGATTTTAATGCGCTTTTTCGCCAGAGTATGCAGTATCATTTTGCTGATGCAGCACTTTTATAGTGCTGCTTCTGCTGCTGTGTCTAATCCCTCTATCTCGCAAGCCCCTAATACAACGCCCCTGTTACTACTGATCTTTTTAGCGATTGTCATCCTCATTGGTGCAGTCATTTACTATCAAAGAAACCAAAAGATGACGCTGATGGATGCCCTACTTTCCCAGTCTAAAGATGGCATTTGGGTCACCGATGAACAGTTTAGGATCATAGAAATCAATAACGCATTTAGTGAAATATCGGGTTATAAGAAAGCCGATGTACTTGGTAAAAAATTCAAAGCATTAACGCAAGCTGGTCGTGATACACAACTCGAAGAAATCATCCAACAAGAGCTGAGTAATGATGGTTATTGGTCTGGCGAAATTTGGAATTTACGCAAAGATGGGCAACCCTACGCCATTGATTTGTGTATTACAAAAGTGACCACACCACGCTTTGCAAAAAACTCTGTACGTTACGTTGGCATGTTTTCTGATGTCACTGCCCGTAAGAATAACGAGCGAACTATGCTCAAGCTCACGACCAAAGACAGTGTCACAGGCTTATCAAACCGCGCCATTTTTATAGAGTCCCTTGAAAAAGCAATCAATGCTTGTAACGACACTTACCCTAGTCTACTAATCATCTTTATCGACATAGACAATTTCAAAAAGATTAACGACTCCCTTGGTCACACAATTGGCGATGTACTACTAAAAGAAGTAGCCTGTCGTTTAACTGACTCTCTAAATTCAGGCTTTACCATTGCAAGACTCGGTGCAGATGAATTTGCGGTACTCGTGCCGCCCTACCTTTATTCTGGTCAAACCGTATTTTTTGCTAAAAAAACCGCAGACATCGTGCTTCAGCAGTTTAAAACCCCATTTATGTTAGATGGTTTTGAGACTTCACTATCTGCCTGTTGTGGTCTTGCTATCTACCCAGACAACGCCTACAACTGTGAATACTTAATGCGCAGCGCAAATAGTGCTTTGAATCATGCAAAAAAAATGGGCCGTAATACGTATCAATTTTTTGATAAAGACCGTCATACCCTCGACCCAACCGAATTAACCAAAGAGAGTGCTTTATTCAAAGCAATCACCAACAATGAGTTTGAGCTTTATTTTCAGCCTAAGTTTGATGCCCAGCATAATCAGTTATACGGCTTTGAAGCATTAGTTCGCTGGCCTCAAGAAGATGGCAGTGTTATTAACCCCGATGAGTTCATTCCGCTTGCCGAACAAAATGGTGCCATTATTCCGCTCACCCAATTACTGATGGAGCAGCTGCTTAATCAACTAGCCCAGTGGCGAAAACAAAACATTTCGTTTGGTAATGTCGCTATTAATATTTCAGCCTTACACTTTCAGCAAAGTAGCCTTATTGAAACACTCATCGACAACTTGGCTAAATTTGACGTTCCAGCACATTGCTTAGAACTCGAGATCACAGAAAGCGCCATGATGGATAATCCTGAATTTGCAGAGCAGCAAATGAAGCGCATTAAATCGATTGGTGTGCACATCGCGCTGGATGACTTTGGAACAGGTCATTCATCACTCAGTTACTTAAAGCGTTTTCCAATCGATACACTCAAAATCGACAAATCATTCGTTAAAGATATCGATAAAAACGACCAAGACCGTAATATCACCGCCACCATAGTGCGGCTAGCTAAGTATTTGGACATAAATGTGGTTGCTGAAGGAGTAGAAACTGAAGAGCAAGCCTACATGCTGCATATTATGGGTTGTCATTTTCAACAAGGTTACTATTACTGCAAGCCATTAAAAGCCAATCAAGTCAGCGAATTTATTAATGACACGCTAGAAAAGCAGCAATCTAGCTAGTGGTTGCAACGGTACATCAAATAAAAAACGCGATTAATAAATCGCGTTTTTTTTTAACAATGCACAATCTAAATTATTCAGATTTTTGCTCACGGCCAAGTAGTGCCATCGCAGCTTCTTTTACATCTTTATTTTCATAAAGTACTTGGTAAATTTGCTCCGTTATTGGCATTTCAATACCTGTGCGCTCAGCAAGTAAATACACTTCTTTGGTATTTCTATAGCCTTCAACAACCTGACCAATAGATTCAATTGCAGCTTCTACGCCTTCACCCTTGCCAAGAGCAAGACCAAAGCGACGGTTACGAGATTGGTTATCTGTACAGGTTAAGATTAAGTCACCGAGGCCAGCCATCCCCATAAAGGTATCTGAACGAGCACCTAATGCACACCCTAAACGGCACAGCTCAGCTAAACCGCGAGTGATTAAGGCAGTACGTGCGTTAGCACCAAAGCCAAAACCATCAGACATACCTGCGCCAATCGCAATCACATTTTTAACTGCGCCACCAAGCTGTATACCAATGAAGTCATCATTGTTATAAACCCTAAATGAGCGGCCACAGTGTAAAAGGTCAGCTAATTGCTTAGCGAAGTCTTTAGAGGTCGACGACACCGAAATAGCGGTTGGTAAGCCCATTGCCATTTCTTTTGCAAAAGTAGGTCCTGAAAGCACAGCCAGAGGAACATCATCGCCTAGCTCTTGTACCGCTACTTCTTGCAGTAAACGCCCTGTATTTGGCTCTAAACCTTTGGTAGCCCATGCAACTTCAGCACCTTCTGACAACCAAGGTTTGATTTTTTGCAGCGTGCCAGCAAAAGCATGACTCGGCACAACAACCAAAATGATCTTGCTTGCTTTAACTGCCGTTTCTAAATCTGCTTCTAGTTGGAGGGTTTCAGGAAAGCTAACATCCGGAACATAACGTTGATTCTTTCGCTCAGCTGCAAGCGTAGCAACGTCATCGCTATTGCGGCCCCACAAAGTCACTGGGTGGCCATTTCTGGCAAAGCAAATAGCAAGGGCGGTGCCATAAGACCCCGCCCCTAATACTGTAACAGCTGATTGTGCTGTACTCATAGCTTATGCGTCTGCAGTTGCCTGTTGGTCTTGAGCAGCACGTTGTTGCATGTATTGAGCAAATAGTGCGTCAAAGTTAACTGGCGCTAAGTTTAATTGTGGGAAAGTACCACGGTTAACTAGGTTTGATACTGCTTCACGTGCGTAAGGGAAAAGTACGTTCGGGCAGAAAGCACCTAACATGTGTGCAAGTTGAACTTCTTCAACTTCGCCAATTGTGAAAATACCCGCTTGTTGGATTTCACATAGGAATGCAGTTTCTTCACCGATTGAAGCTGTTACTGTTAAAGCAAGAACAACCTCAAACACGCCTTCTTCTAATTTGTTAGAACGAGTATCTAAGTCAAGCTTAACTTCAGGAGTCCACTCTTTTTGGAAAATAGCAGGTGAGTTAGGCGTCTCAAATGAAACATCTTTAGTATAGATGCGTTGGATTGAGAATTGAGCGCCGGCTTGTTCTGCTGCTGCGTTTTGATTTTCTTCGTTCATTGTAATTCCTAACTTGTATTCGTTTTTATATTTAAAGTTTATTAAGCGTTAAGCTTTGCGTCTAAAAGGCCTTGCGCTTCAATTGCCATCATGTCGTCACAACCGCCGATATGTTCATCATTAATGAAAATTTGCGGAACTGTGTAACCACCATTTGCTTTGTCGATCATTTCATCACGACGCTCAGGGTGAACACCAATATCGATATTCGTGTAGTCTACACCTTTACTGTCTAATAACGCCAAAGCACGTTGGCAGAATGGACAGTATGCTTTTGTGTAAAGAACAACATTACTCATAATAATTCCTCTATCGGGCAGTGAGCCTTATTAACGACCGGTCGTTGTAGGTAAGCTAGCTGATTGCCAAGCGCCCATACCGCCCGCTAATACATAAACACGCTCAAAACCTGCTTTATGCATTGCAGTTGCGATACCTGAGGCAGTCATGCCCGTGGTACATACTAGTATAATGGGTTTAGTCTTAAACTTTTCAAGGCTTGAAAAATCAGATTGCTTTGCTTTTTCTGGATTTAAGTGAGTTGCGCCTGCAATACGGCCAGAGTTAAACTCTTTTTGTGCACGTATATCAATCACTTGACCATCATCACGGTTAATTAGCAAGGTAAGTTGCTGTGGGTTGATTTGACGGATAGCCGAAAATTTACTTTTAAACCAACTGCTGATCAGCATAGCGACTAATGCTAACCAGATAATGCTCAAAACCGGATGATTTGAGATAAATTCAATATATTGATCCATGCGTTTTCCACTAAGAAATTTAGATACCACAGCGCATAGCCATGGGTTAATTAAAATTTGCCACGCAAGTATACGTGCTTGAATTGAAAATGCTAGGGCGTGAAATATTTTAATATGACATATTGATAGCTGATCAAAACCATAAAACACGGTATGCTAGTGATATATAAGTGCCAATCTTCAGGAGCTATAATGACAGAGCATAAAAAACCATTGGTATTAATGATCTTAGACGGTTGGGGATACCGTGAAGACACAGAAAGTAACGCCATACTTGCTGCTAATACCCCAGTACTCGACAACCTTTGGGCAACCCGCCCACATACATTAATTTCAGGTTCGGGACTTGATGTTGGTTTACCTGCAGGACAAATGGGTAACTCTGAAGTAGGTCACGTAAATTTAGGTGCTGGCCGTATCGTTTATCAAGACTTTACTCGCATCACAAAAGCCATTGATGATGGTGAGTTCGATAGCAACCCAGCGCTTGTTGATAATATCGACAAAGCTGTAAATGCAGGCAAAGCCGTGCATATTATGGGGCTTTTAAGCCCAGGTGGTGTTCATAGTCATGAAGACCACATTGTGGCAACGATTGAACTTGCTGCTAAGCGCGGTGCAAAAGAAGTTTACTTCCACGGTTTCTTAGACGGCCGTGACACACCGCCACGTAGTGCAAAAGCATCAATTGAGCGCATCGAAGCCTTATTTGCAGAACTTGGCTGTGGCCGTTTAGCGACGCTTGTTGGTCGTTACTATGCAATGGACCGCGATAACCGTTGGAATCGTGTCGAGCTTGCATATGATGTTATGGTTAGTGGCATTGCTGAATACAGCTACACTGACGGTGTAACCGCACTAGAAGCCGCATACGCACGTGACGAGAACGACGAGTTCGTAGCAGCAACAACTGTTGTGCCAGAAGGCCAAGCAGCTGCTGAGATCAATGACGGCGACACAGTTATCTTTGCTAACTTCAGAGCAGACCGAGCACGTGAAATGACTCGTGCCTTTGTTGATGCTGACTTCAGTGGTTTTGATAAGAAAAAATCACCACAGTTAAGCGCTTTTGTGATGATGACAGAGTACGCAGCAGACATTAAAGCGCCGATTGCGTTTGCCCCAGAGCCTTTAACAAATGTATTAGGCGAATGGTTAGAGAAGCAAGGTAAAACACAGCTACGTATTTCTGAAACAGAAAAATACGCACACGTGACCTTTTTCTTCAGCGGTGGCCGTGAAGATGAATTTGTTGGTGAGACTCGCGAACTAATTCCATCACCACAAGTTGCAACATACGATCTGCAACCAGAAATGAACTCTGAAATGCTGACCGATAAATTGGTTGAAGCAATCGCTAGCGGTAAATACGATGCCATCATCTGTAACTACCCTAACGGAGACATGGTAGGTCACTCAGGTGTATTCGAAGCAGCAGTGAAAGCATGTGAAGCAGTTGATCATTGTATTGGTCGTGTAGTTGCAGCACTTGAAGAACATGGTGGTGAAGCGCTTATTACAGCCGATCATGGTAATGCTGAACAAATGGCTAACCCAGCAACGGGCCAAGCACATACCGCACACACCAGTGAGCCAGTGCCATTTATCTATGTTGGCCGTGATGCAACACCACATGATGGTAAAACATTGAGTGACGTGGCTCCAACCATGCTTCACCTACTCGGCTTAGAGCAGCCAAGTGAAATGACTGGTAAACCAATCATGACGCTGAAATAAGCTATGAGTAAATGTATTAACCACTTCCTTAAAACTGGTTTAATACTGACTTCATTAGTAGCAACTTCGGTTGTTGCTAATGAAGATCAAACCAAAAAAGACTTATCAGACATTCAATCAGCTTTACAAAAAACAGAGGCTGAGCTTAAAGGTCAACGCAAGTCCATTGCCCAAATGCGCAAAGATCTGCGCGCCCATGAACTCGACATAGCTCAAAATGCAAAAGCATTAAACCTTGCCGCCCAATCTGTTAAAGAAAATGAGCAACAACAGCGAGAACAACAAGCTAAAGCCGAGCAACTTAAAGCCCAGCAAGCACAGCGCCAAACCTTATTAGCTGCACAACTAAAAAGCGCCTACATGGCGGGTAGCCATGACTACTCAAAAATGTTGCTTAACCAACAAGACACAGCCAAAATTGAGCGCACACTAAGTTATTATAATTATTTAAATAAAGCACGTATTGAGCAAATTGAAGAGCTCAAAGCACTACAGCAAGAAATTGCAGACAACCAAGCTCAGCTTGAAAAAACCAAACAACGTCTAGTTGCCTTATATGATGAGCAAAAAAGGCGCCAGCAAGCTCTAGTCAATGCACAACAAGAGCGTAAAACTAACCTCAATAAACTCCAGTCAGCGTTAAAAGAAACTAAAAGCTCTATTGATTACTTAAAAGAAAATGAGCAAACCCTGATCACCGCCATTGAAGAGCTTGAACAAGAGCGAAGTGAAAAGGTTGAATTACTAGGCTTACAAAGTAGTAAGGGCAAACTCGACTGGCCAACTAAAGGGGCATTACGCCACCGCTTTGGGCAACGCAAGCACGGCAACATAGATTGGAAAGGCGTACTTATCAGCGCTAAAGAAGGCAGTAATGTTAAAAGCGTACAGAACGGCCAAGTTGTTTACGCAGACTGGCTAAATGGCTTTGGCTGGGTTATCGCTATTGATCATGGCGATGGCTTTATGAGCTTATATGGTCACGCTCAAACTCTACTTCGCGATGTTGGCGACCTTGTTAGAGAAGGCGAAACAATTGCATTAGTCGGTCAAAGCGGCGGACAACCGGATCCTGGTCTATACTTTGAAATACGCCACAAAGGACGCGCAGTAAATCCTGTAAAATGGTGCAGACGCATTTAATTGATTAAATAGCTGCACTCTATGAGGAGCAGCTGATGCTAAACACAACTTACTCTTACAAAGCTCATTTTTCCCCAGCTAAGTTTTTTACTCAGCTGTCTTTTTTATTACTTGTCAGCTTGCTATGCCTGATACTGCAATCGTTTCAGGCTGTTGCAAAACCCTCGTTACAGTCACTACAGCATCAGCAACTAAACGAAATCCTATTTAATATCCATACATATTATGTTGATGATCTGAAACTACAAAACACATTTGTAACCCAGCCTGATAACTTACAAGTCGAAGCGTTATTCGAACGCCTTGATCCATATTCAAAATATCTGGATGAAACTGAGCTCGATGCTATCTTCAGTAGCACTAATGGTAGATACACAGGACTCGGTATCGAAGTAAAAGTTGAAGATGGTCGCGTGTATATTGTTAACACTATTAATAACTCACCTGCGGCGCTTGCGGGTCTTCAGGTAAATGATGAAGTTATTGCGATTAATCAACAACCTATTTTAGACAAAAGCATCGAAGAAGTGGCTAAATTAATTCGCCAAAGCGGTCAAAGTGCTGTCGATGTCGCTGTTAAAAGAGAGAAAGATACTGAGCTAAACTTCTCGATTAAGCGCCAACAAATCAACTTACAAAGCGTTCATGGCCATTTAGCAGATACAGGCGTTGCGCTTATCAGTATCAACTCATTCAATAACCACACATTACACGATGTTGCTCGGGAGCTTGCAAAAATGCAGGTCACCAATAGCTTCCCTCTTTCAGGTTTAATTATTGATTTACGCGATAACCCAGGCGGTACATTACAAGGGGCCATTGAAGTTGCAGATCTGTTTTTAGATAACGGCACCATAGTGTCAACCAAAGGCCGCTTTAATGAAGCTAATCAGAATTATAAAGCCCATAAAGGCGACATACTCAGTGGCGCTCCCATTGCTGTACTGATTAACGAAAACTCAGCCTCTGCCGCTGAAATACTTGCAGCAGCATTAAGAGATAATCAACGAGCGGTGCTAATTGGCGAAACTTCTTTTGGTAAGGGCTCAGTGCAATCGCTGATACCTTTAGGTAACGGTAATACCGCATTAAAACTGACTACAGCACGTTATTACACACCTGCGGGTCAATCTATCGATGGTAAAGGGATCACCCCAGATGTGAGTATTAATCAAACAATGCTTTCAGAAATTGACCAAGGCGTTATAATAAAAAACATCCAAGAATTGGCGCTTTTTAGCTCACTTCTAGATAGACAAGACAAAAAGCAACTTACAGCAAAGCAGCTCGTTATTATGCAGTAAGTAAATGCTCACAACGGATATAATAATTACAAAAAGTGAACTTAAAAACAGGCTTATTACTCGCCGTATGTTGCCTACCGCTATTCTGCCAAGCAAAGCAAATAGCCATAGTAATTGATGATATAGGCAATCATCAGCGAGATCTTGAAATATTAAACTTACCAGGGCAAGTGACCTTCTCAATCTTGCCCCATACACCCTATTCGCAAATATTTGCTGAACGCGCCAGTAGAACTCATAAAGAACTACTTTTACATGTACCAATGCAAGCGCTTGATAAAACTAAAGCACTTGGTCCGGGTGCACTCACTGATACTATGAGTAAGTCAGAGTTACAAACAACCCTTGGCCATGCATTAGCCTCTCTACCACAAGTAAAAGGGGTCAATAACCACATGGGCTCTGAGTTAACACAACTTACAGAGCCAATGAAATGGACGATGGAAATATTAAAGAAACGCGGTTTATACTTCTTAGATAGCCGTACAACGAGTCGAAGTGAAGCACAAAACGTTGCTAACCTCTATGGTGTGGCTAATGTATCTCGTCATGTTTTTCTTGATAACAATGTCACCCAAAGTCAGCTACAACATCAACTAGAAGAGCTAAAAAGCAAAGCTGAACACTTCAACTACGCAATCGCCATTGCCCACCCCTACCCAGAAACCGTTGCTTTTCTACAACAAGCCCTCCCTGAACTACAACAACAAGGCTTCGAACTTGTTCCCCTCTCACAACTAGTCGAAACAAAATACATTCAGCTTGCCAAAGCAGAGCAAAGACAAGGGGAATGAGTGTTATAAAAGTAAGTTAGCGAGGGGAAAGTTAGCAAAAGCTAAGTTAGCGAGTGGAAAGTTGAAAGAGTAAAGCTTGAGATCTGGCGTAGGTTGGCTAGAGCGAAGCGAAACCCAACACAGAGCTATCAGCTTTCAGCCGTCAGCGATCAGCCGCTCGTTGGAGGTGTTTGGTGCTGCGTCTACCTCTGCTGGAGGTTCTAGGTTCTAGGCAAAGTGTACTTGTAGGAATTACTTTAGCCATGAATATGTTTGTAAAGGTCTGAATTCGGCACTGAAGTACCTCCTACAGGGTTTGTTGCTGAGGGTGACTCAGTTACCTAACAACCCGGTAGATCAACTGACATCTAATATCTAACGTCTAACCTTCTCATCACGTAGGAATGGCTTTAGCCATGAATGTGTTTGTTCTGGTCTAAATTCGGCACTGAAGTGCCTCCTACGGGGTTTGTTGCTGAGGGAGTATCTGCACTAAACAACCCCACAGTTCAACTGACGGCTGACAGCT